>JAJFFW010000035.1 GCA_021776435.1 Parvularculaceae bacterium
TGTAGGAATGTACGAGTCCGCGAGACATCTTTAGCTTTTGTGGAAAGGCAGAGGAGGTGTCGGAATGGATGGGAAAGAACACGAGGTTCAGCGGCGCAAACCCATACTCGATTACGCTGAGGAAACAGGAAATGCGGCGAAAACTTGCTGATATTGCCGGATTGCCTCATCTACCGAAAACCTCATCCGCGGCGGACTGGACGCTTTTGGCGAATTCGGCGAACGCTGAGGTCTATTTTAGAGCGTTTCCGGCCTAAACCGGGTCATCATTAATCCTTATCCTGAGGAGCCCTGACGACGAGAAGCCGACAGGGCGTCGCGAAGGATGGACGGCGGGCTCAGAGCGTATGGCCCATCCTTCGCGACGCCTTCGCCGCTTTCGCGGCGAAGGTTCCTCAGGACGAGGGAGGTGATTTAATCGAGACCGGAAATGCGTTAGAGCAGCATGCGATGAATGCGACTTACGCATTTTGCTCAAGTTTATGATGCCCACGCCGCCTCACGAGCAACCCGCTGCACACTTTTTGCTCGGCGTTCTGGTAGATAAGACTGGTTGGCTCTGATTGCCGGTTACGGACGCAAGGATTCATAAAACAAAAGATCGCCGCGCTGCACGTAAATCTGGACCGGTCCACTATTGAGATTTCGCAGTTTGTCCAGCTTCTCAACAGCCGTCTGCGGCCGGGTGATCCGCTCCCAGCCAATCTCAAGGATGACATCGCCTGGTTGTAAAATGATTGCGGCAGGGCTGTCGGGATCGATGGCGGTCACGACGACCCCTTCAACGCTAGTCGGCAAACCATACGCTTGCAGCACATCATCTGTCGGTTCTTGCAATGTAAGGCCAGAACCACGCGCAGCGCCCTTTGGAAGCGCCCCACCCGTTAGCGTCGCAATTTGTCTTGTTTCGCGCCGGTCAATCCGCACAGACAAGACCATGCGCTCCTCCCGCCGGAAAATCACCATCGGAACAGTGGAACCAACTGGCGTATCAGCAACAGCTCGGGTCAGATCCCGCACGCTGTTTACCGGGTGACGGTTGAATTCAACGATCACATCATCTGCTTTGACACCAGCCAGAAGAGCCGGACTGTTTGGGCGAACCACCGAAACCAGCGCGCCGCGCGGTCGATCAAAACCAAGCAACCGAGCCCGATCAGCGTCAACTTCGTCAATGTTGACGCCGAGCCAACCCCGGCGAGTTTCACCGAATTCGAGAAGCTGGCTAACAACTGTCGAGGCCAAATCGGACGGCACCGCAAATCCAACACCCACTGAGCCTCCGGTTTTCGAGTAGATTGCCGTATTGATCCCAATGACTTTTCCATCGAGGTCGAACAAAGGTCCGCCGGAATTCCCTTGATTAATCGCCGCGTCAGTTTGAATGAAATCGTCATAGAGACCGGACTGGATATCCCGGTTACGCGCCGAGATAATGCCTGCGGTCACAGAACCGCCAAGCCCGAAAGGATTGCCGATTGCGAGAACCCAGTCACCCACACGCGCTTCATCAGAATTTCCGAATTCAACATGCGGAAACTTTATCGATCCGCCGTCCAGCTCCAAGACTGCGAGGTCGGTTTCGCTGTCTCGTCCGCGAACAGTCGCGGTAAATTCGCGCCCGTCATGCAGCGTGACAGTAATCTCATCTGCGTTATCAATCACATGCTTGTTCGTGACTACAATTCCAGCAGCATCGACGATGAAGCCCGAGCCGAGAGATGCGGTGCGGCCTCCGAATTTTCGGCGTAAATCTTCAAGTTCGCCAGTTGCCTCAACCCCACTCACACGCTGTGATGTCGATATATTTACGACAGCTGGAGACAGCTTTTCGGCGAGATCAGAAAAACCATCGGGCGCACCGCGTGCGACAGCAACAGACGATCCTAAATCAACTGTGAACAGCAACGCCGCAATGCTTGCGGCTATAATACCATTGCGCACCATACTCGCCTCGGTTTCTCTGACCCTCAACTCTAGAATTGATAGGTTAACGCAACCGCCAACGACAGCAAGCGCTGTGTCGACCTTAGGGCTGTGGTCTCATATTATTTTCTGCGCCCTTCCAAGTTATTGAAATACCGGAAGAATTCACTATCCGGGGAGAGCAGGATGGTGGTTTCACCTTCTTTCAGGGCCGCTTCATAAGCCAGGAGGGATCGAGAGAAGGCGAAGAATTCCGGGTCCTTGCCGTAAGCGGCAGCGAAAACGGCATTCCGCTCGGCATCGGCCGAACCACGAATCCTTTGCGCTGCTTCTTCGGCCTCGGCTTTAATCTCGATGACCTGGCGGTCGGCTTGCGCCTGGATCTGGTTCGCCCGCTCATTGCCTTCGGAACGATATTGCTGCGCCAACTGATTGCGTTCGGCAATCATGCGCTGGAACACAGCGACAGAGTTGGTTTGCGGCAAGTCAGCCCGGCGTATCTTCACGTCGATGATTTCCACACCGAGTGGACGAGCGCTTTGACTCAATAGATCACGGATCCGACGCATCAATTCAGCCCGCTGGGTGGAGATGATCTCATCGACCGTAACTTCACCAAGCACTGCTTTAATAGAGCGGTCAAATTGCCGCCCTAAAAGTTGCTCGCCATTCGTTTCATCACGCGCTGATTGATAGAACAACAACGGATCGATGATCCGATAACGCGCAAAGGCGTCAACGATCAAACGCTCTTGATTACGCGCGATGATTTCGGTTTGTTCCTGCTCCAGATTACGATTGCGTTTATCAATATAATTAACGCTTTCGGCAAACGGCATCTTGAACTTAAGTCCCGCCTCTGTGTACTGACTTTTCGGTTCACCAAAGCGGAAGACGAGCGCCGACCGGGTCTCTGGCACAATAAACGCCGCATTCACGAGAACAAACAAAAACACGAAGATAAAAACACCGATGAGAGGTAATGGAAACTTGGACATCTTAGTTCCCTCCCTTTTGGCTACGCAGTTCATTCAATGGAAGGTAAGGCACGACGCCTGATCCCGCCTCCTCATCGATAATGATTTTGTCCATATCCCCCAACACCTTTTCTATGGTTTCAAGATACATCCTCTGACGCGTAACGGCCGGGGCCTTTGCATATTCACTATATATCTCATCAAAACGAGCGGCCTGGCCTCGAGCATCAGCCGTAACTTGCGACGCATAGGCGCCTGCCTCCTCTAGAATACGTTGGGCTTGTCCTCTTGCTTCTGGCACAACCCGATTTGTGTAACGTCGCGCTTCTTGAATAACAGTAGCTTGATTTTGTTCAGCCGCCTGAACATCGCGAAAGGCTTCATTTACTTCCTGTGTTGGCGGCTCCGTCGAGGTCAGCAATACGCCTTCAACCTGCATGCCGGACTCATACTCATCAAGGGCGGATTGCATTAACACCTGCGTTTGCTCCTGGACTTCAAGTCGCCCTTCAGTTTGAACGAAATCCAACGTATTTCGCCCGACAATTTCGCGCATAGACGCTTCGCCAATCATCCGTACTAATTCCTGCGGGCGATCAATGTTGAAAACGAACTGAGCAACGCCAGGTATCGTCGATCCCTCATCAGGGATGAGGCTCGACTTGATCTTCCACTGCACCGTAAAGACGACATCAACGATATTTTTATCGCCGGTGAGCATAAGCCCCGGAGAAAGAACCCCGCTTCGCCTTTCAGCAATCGGGATTTGCATCGGTTGAACTTTAAGCGCTTGTTGCTTGTTGACGCTCTGTACAGGGCTTGGAATATGCCAGTGCAGACCGGGTCCGGTGACCTTTTCATAACTGCCGAAAGTCGTCACGACAGCCAACTCGGCGGGAGCGACTTGATAGACACCGCTGAACAGCCATAGCGCCGCAATAACAACCCCGCCAAGCATCATCGTACCGCGGTTAAGCTGCAGACCTTTTCCGCCGCCCCCTCCGCCGCGACCTCCACGGGGAAAGGCGCGCTTCAGTCGTTGGCGCGAAGCCTGAAGGAGTTCCTCAAGGTCGGGCGGATCGTTGCGTCCGCCTTTATCGCCTCCACCATTATTACCGCGCGGCGGTTGACCCCATGGGCCTCGATTGCCGGAATTGTCTTGCCAGGGCATTGTGTCTCTCTCGTCTATGCGGCTTTAACTTGAAACCGCGTTCAGGACAGCGCAGAGCAGGACCGTACTTGGCCCAGGGCGCGCGCTTATATAGGTCAATGAATTCACCCGGCGCAACGCGCACGCACGTCTTTTTCGCGGATCGGAAGCTGAATGTCCAACTCACCCCTATTAACGCGGGTCAAAGCAGCCCTCGCTGCGGTCAAAAACCCGGAGACCGGCAAGTCGGTTATCGATGAGGGACGGGTTATCGGTCTGACTTTAGACAATCAGGGCGTCGTGCGATTCGCGCTCGAAGCCGTAGCCGGATCACGAGAAGCATCAGAAGCACTCCTCGAGTCGGCAAAATCCGCAGTCGCTGACGTCGCTGGCGTCACCCACATCTCTGCTGTGGCGACTGCCCACACTCAATCCTCTCGCCCCCCCAACAAACCTGAGAGCGGACATGCCAATCCCTTCGGCTTGAAAAAACAGTCCCGCATCGATGCCGATCAGCAGATGATGCCCCAAGTCAAACAGATCATCGCCATCGCTTCTGGTAAAGGCGGCGTCGGCAAATCAACAATTGCGGCCAATCTCGCCGTCGCCCTTTCCCGGCAGGGGCTCAAGGTCGGTCTGCTCGACGCAGACATCTACGGGCCATCGCTACCGACACTATTTGGCCTCAAAACCAAAGCGATGGTCAGAGGCGAAAAAATCCTCCCCATGCAGGCGTTTGGTGTAAGCGCCATGTCGATCGGTTTGCTGGTCGACCCCAAACAGGCGCTGGCCTGGCGAGGTCCGATGGTGATGGGCGCGCTTCGCCAGCTCATGAACGATGTCGATTGGGGGGCGCTTGATATTCTTCTGGTGGATACGCCGCCGGGCACCGGGGATGTGCATTTGACCCTCATTCAGACCAAACGCCTTTCCGGCGCCGTCATCGTATCAACGCCTCAGGAGATGGCGCTGGCCGACATGCGCCGCGGCGTCGAGTTGTTTCGTAAAACGGAAACGCCAGTGCTCGGTATCATCGAAAACATGGCCTGGCTCGAAACGTCTGATGGATCGCGCCAATATATTTTTGGCAGGGGCGGGGCCGAGCGCGCCGCAGCCGACTTATGTGTTCCCTTCTTCGGAGCAGTCCCTCTGTACCCGGCCCTTCGTGAGGCCAGCGATCGAGGCGAACCAGTTTCGTCTGGCTGCCCCGAAAGTGAGGCTTTTGACGTTCTCGCTGAGAAAATCGTCGCCAGTCTTACTCCTCCACTTTAGGATCATCTTTCGGGTCTGCGACCGTGTGATCGTGCACTATACGCCAGGCGCCGTCGATCTGCTTCATCACGAGCGTGAACAACCCTGAGTCGAACGACTGATCGCGCGTCAGCTCAAAACGGCCAATAACGACGGCCACGTCGTGACGCACCAATTCAACATCCAGATCTTGAAAGCGAAGACGACCCAGAGAGCGCCCATCACCGTAACGCTCTCGATACCGCCTCAGTGTTTTCGACCACCCTTTTGAAACCTCCGTACCTGATACGAACCGCAAATCATCGCTTTTCCAATAGGTCTCCATGAACTCTTCAAGGTTTCCTTCGTTCCAAGCCGCTTGCTGAGCAGAAAGTGTAGCGCGAATGATATCTTGTACTGGGCGGAGCTTCGCAGTCTGACTGCCTTCAGCCCCTGACGAACGAAGTGGTGTTTGGTTGATCTCTGTCACAGTCTTCGATGGCGATTGTGGCTGTTCATCAGGCGCACCAATGCGCGTTAAAGGAGTTCTGTCGTTCGTATTCCGCACTTCGTCAGCCAGGGCAATCGGCGTCCGGACCGCTTCCACCGTCTGCGCCTCCACAACACTCTCAGTTGCAAGTTCCCGTTCTGAAGGCGTTCCCGGCGTCAGGATTTCGTCAAGCTGGTCAGAAAGCGTTTCCTCCGATGGCCGATCATCGGCAATAACAGCGCTATCATTGACAGGCGTATCTTCAATTTGTGTGTTCGTTTCGATAGAAATATCGGCATTCGTGGAGTCGACAGTTTGGGGTAAGATCGCCGCCGTCACCACCGGCGCAGCCCGAAGCGTTGGAGCGGCGCCAATCGACACGCCATTATCCGTCGTGCAGTCATAGCCAGAACTCGCCAAACTGACTGCAAGCTCACGGGCTTTTTGCGAACAGAACGCCAAGTCATTGTTCGCGTGATATGGAACGGAAATCGTGGAGCCGCTATCACGCGTATAGCGAACATCACAAGCACGGCCCACAGACCCGGGCTCAAGCACTTCTATTTTTCGTGTGTCCTCACCGCGGACACAAGCCAGTTCGAATGGTTCCGCTCTAGCGGCGCCAGCCATAAGCACACAAACCGTCAACGAAAAACTGAATCTCTTCATGGCTCGCCTCCTTACCTCATATCGCACGCGTTCTTCGAAAGCCCAAAAAAGCACACCGGTATTGTTCTAAATTACGGTTTTTGTCCGCATCACTATCATGACGGGTGATCAGGTTCCGCCAAAAAACACTCAACCCTTATATGGGCGGAGTCTCACCCGCTTCGGCAAGTCTATCAAATATGACAAATTCGCAAGCATATTGATTTCGCTCGCTTTTAATACAATTGCCAACAATATTCTCAGCCCATTGATCCGCAGCGATAGAAGGAAAGCGCACATCTCCTTCGACCTTTGCATTGACCCTTGTCACATAAAGCCGGTCCGTCATGCCGATGGCCTGAGCGTAGATCTCGCCTCCACCGATAATGCAGACTTCACCTTCGCCCGCCGCCCGAGCGAATTGACGCCCGGACGCAACCGCTTCAGTTATACTGCCGGCGACATGCATTCCCTCAGCCTGAAACGCATTCATCCTTGTAATGATAATATTCTTTCGCCCGGGCAGTGGTTTGCCAATGCTCTCATAGGTCTTTCGACCCATAATGACGGGTTTGCCCATCGTCACTTTTTTAAACCATTTCAGGTCGTCGCTGATGCGCCAGGGTAATGCGCCAGCATGCCCGATGACGCCGTTTTCTGCGATGGCGACAACCAGAGCGATGCGTATCATTGCGAGACGCCCTGTTGCGCCAGAGATGTCAGCGCCCGGCCTGTCAGCCGATGCACCGTCCATTCGTCCATGGATTCAGCCCCGAGTGATTTGTAAAACTTGATCGCTTGCGTATTCCAATCCAGCACCGACCACTCAAGGCGACCACATTTATTCTCCTTCGCAATCGCTGCAAGACGCGCCAGAAGAGCCTTACCGATGCCATTCGCGCGGTAGCGCTCGCGCACAAAGAGATCCTCAAGATAAATCCCGTACCGACCTAAAAATGTCGAATAATTGAAAAAATACAGCGCAAAACCGCAAGGCTCTCCGTCCCATTCCGCGATTAACGCGAACGCTTTGGGGGTGTCGGTGAATAACGTCGCACGCAGGTTGTCAGCAGTCGCTTCAACCTCATGAGCAAGCTTTTCGTATGCCGCGAGTTCGCAGATAAATTCGAGTATAATCCCTTCATCGCCTTTGAACCCCTCCCTGATGCGAAGCGTCATACCGCCACCTTAGCTTTGATATGCGGATGCGCTTCATAATTCTCAAGGCTGAAATCTTCATACTGAAAATCGGAGATATTTTTCACATCTCTTGTGATACGCATATTAGGTAATGGAAATGGGTCACGTGCGAGTTGTACTTTGGCTTGCTCCAGATGGTTGAGATAGAGATGCGCATCGCCCAATGTGTGAATGAATTCGCCAACCTTAAGCCCACTCACACTGGCGATCATCTGAGTAAGAAGCGCATAGGAGGCGATGTTAAAAGGCACGCCCAGAAAAATATCCGCTGATCGCTGATAAAGCTGGCAGGAAAGGCGCCCATCCGCGACAAAAAACTGAAAAAGACAGTGACAGGGCTGCAAGGCCATTCGATCGAGATCTGCGGGATTCCACGCAGTCACGATCAATCGTCGTGAATTGGGGTTGCTTTTGATTTCATCCACGACCCACGAGATCTGGTCGATCGTCCGCCCGTCCCGAGCTTCCCAAAACCGCCATTGCTTTCCGTAAACCGGGCCGAGATCGCCATTTTCATCGGCCCACTCATTCCATATCGAAACCCCGTTCTCATTCAAATAACGCGTGTTCGTCTCACCTGTAAGAAACCATAATAGTTCGTGGACGATTGATTTAAGATGTAGTTTCTTTGTCGTCAGAAGGGGGAAACCATCTGTGAGGTCAAATCGCATTTGATGACCGAAAACGGCGCGGGTGCCGACCCCGGTGCGGTCTCCACGCTCCACGCCCTCACTCATTACGCGCTGCAAAAGGTCGAGATATTGTCGCATTCCTGCCGAATCTCCTGAATAAGGTAAGAGTGTAACGCAGGGACCTGGCCGGTCACAGGGTGTTTGTCCACACGCTGGCAGTGCTATGATAGAATAGCCCCATTCGGGGCCAGGGCTCAAAGGGGGCTGACAGGGCCAGGGCCCAAAGGGGGCTGAAATGACGACGCAAGCAAACCGACAAAGACCCGTCAAAGGGCTCGCTCTGTTGGGCTTGATTGTCGGCCTGAGCGTTGGATTGGCTGTTTACGCCATCACAGAATACTGGATCGATAAGGTCGAGAGCCAACAGCTTCCCGTAACCGTTCTGTTTTTCGTTTGTTCCAGCACGCTAGCCTTTTTGCTCCTCGCCGAATCTGGCCGATTCGTTCGCGCAGGCGTTTCCGCGCTCGTCATCGCCGCGATCATCGCCATACCAAATTATTTTATGGCCGCTTTCGTGGACAACCAGGATCTTTTTCTCACCGAATTTCCCGTTATTTTTTGGTTTTCCCTGGCCGGTCCGATCGCCGTCTTTTTGATGGTGACTCTCGCTAGAGCTTCTCTGGAGGACGGCGCGCCGCCCCCCTACTCAGCGGTATTTTTTCATGGGCTGACGCTGCCGCTGATCGTCGGCGGCGCCACGCTGTTCGCCATCCTCGCGCTCGTCTTGCTGTTTGCCTGGGCGGCCTTGTTGAAATCCATGGATGTTCAGTTTTTCCATGAACTCTTCCAGGAGCCATGGTTTATCCTGCCATTTTTGGGCGCGATCGGCGGGTTGTCGGTGACATTAATGCGTGGGTTGGAGCCTGTACTGGGGGCGCTCCGTTTTATTCTTTTACTTTTTTGCCGGATCGCCATGCCGATCACGGCCATTTTCTCGATTACGTTTTTGGTTGTTCTGGGAATGAATGGAACCGACGCCATTTTCGACAAGCCCTATCCCGGCGCAATGATGCTCGGGCTGGCGTTCGCAGGCATGCTGATTTTCAACGGCGTCTATCAAAACGGCGAAGGCAAGCCCCCGGCCTGGTGGATGCGAATACCAACGATCATTACGCTCATCGGCTTTCCGGTGTATGCGGTGATCGCTGCATGGGCATTTTGGTTGCGAGTCGGCGAATACGGCCTGACCCCGCCTCGGATTGCCGGTCTCACCATTACGGGTCTGACTGTTACCTATAGCCTGGTTTGTCTGGCTGGATTGGTTTCTGAAATCAATTGGCGCGGTGCGCGATGGATGCCGTTAATGGCGCCCTTTAATACGGCAATGGCAGTTGTGTGGATCGTGATTTTGGTTTTGATGGCAACGCCGGTCATGGACCCATGGGCGTTGAGCGCACAAAGCCAGTACACGCGCCTCGCCAAAGGAAAAACAGACGCCGCCAAATTCGATTACGGCTATTTGCGTTTTGAGCTCGGGACATCAGGAGAAGAAGCTCTGGATAAGCTTCTCTCCCTGGAAAACCATCCGCAAGCGGTGGAAATTAAAGACGGTGTTGAACGCGCCCGTGCAGCGCCGAATTACTGGACGTACAAAGATGAAGGCGATGAGGCGCCAACACCCGCTCCTCTGGAAGAGGATACCGAAGGCCCGATGTCGTTAGAACTTAATCCTGACGATGACAGTGCCAATACCGGGGAGGTTCCGCCGGATCAAGCCGCGGCTGATGACGAGAACACGACGTCACCAACACCCTAACCCGAAACGTCATTGAGCCGTTCAGATCCAAACCGCTCCAGGATTGACGCGAACAATAATGGATCGACATTTCCACCCGACAGGGTTAGACCGACGGTCTTACCGCGCGCGTCGAACTTGCCCGAGAGAATCGCGGCGAGCGCGACAGCCCCGCCCGGCTCCAGCACCAGTTTCAGATATTTAAAGGCGTAGACCATCGCCCGCGCGACCTCATCATCGCTAATAGATAGACCGCCTTTAACGAGGCGTTGCATAATAGGAAGCGTCAACTTTCCCGGTGTTGGCGCGGCGATAGCGTCACAGATTGTAAAGCGTGAAATATCAGCGTGATGTCGCGTCCCATCGCGAACCGACGCCCAGCTTTCATCGTACCCCTCTGGTTCAGCAATCCAGACCTCTGTAGACGGGGAAATATCTTCGAGGATCGTCGCACATCCCGATGTGAGACCGCCTCCTCCGCAACATATGATGAAAGCGTCAAGCGTTAACCCCATAGCGGCTGCATCCTCAGCCGCTTCAAGGGCGACAGTCCCCTGACCTTCGATAATATCCACATGATCGAAAGGGGGCGCGATCGAAAGTCCACGCTCTTCGGCGATTTTGCGGCCAATCTCTTCCCTGTCCTGCGTATAGCGATCATAGGTTATAATTTCGGCGCCATAAGCGCGCACTTTCTCTGCTTTTAGCGCCGGCGCATCAGACGGCATGACGATAACAGCCGGCGCCCCGAAAATGCGGGCGACCTGAGCGACACCTTGGGCATGATTGCCGGATGACCATGCGAGCACGCCGCGCTCACATTCCGCAGGCGTCAATTGCGACAGACGGTTATAGGCGCCGCGAAACTTAAATGCGCCGCAATGTTGAAGGACTTCAGGTTTTAGCAAAACCCTGCCCCCGACAGCTTCGTTCAGGAGATCATTTTCAAGGAGCGGCGTTCTGACGGCGTACCCTTTTATCCGCCCTGCAGCGCGTCTGACCCCATCAGCGCTTACCGTTTCACTCTTTTGTCGGTCAGTCATCGTTGAAAACTCCACACCAAGTCTGGGCGTTGACTTGCGTTCACAAATTTGCCGTATGCTTGCTGATTTCAATCAAGATCAGGCGAGCCTTTTGATCCCGGACGTCTAGATTCATTTGGCGTTCACGGGTTCCCAGAGTTCAATCTTGCGTCCTTCAGGATCGACAACCCATCCAAAACGACCAATGCCATCCAAATCTTCAGTTTTCTCCACAACATCACATCCCTGGTCACGCAATCGCTTAAGCATGGCGTCAAGATTATCCACACGAAAGTTCACCATGAAAGGCGCCTCGCTTGGATTAAAGTAGTCTGTATCTTGATCGAACAATCCGAATACTGACGTTGCCTCTGTATCTGGCTCATCATATTCACGCCATTTCAACAACGCGCCTACGAATTCGTCATTCGACTCGAGGCCGAGATGTTCTGAATACCAAGTCATGAGTTTTTTCGGATCGGGCGACTTCATGAAAATGCCGCCAATGCCTGTTACTTTCGCCATTAGCCTACTCCCCCAAAACCCGCTGCAATATAGAGGATCCCGACACCAAGCGCCACGCGGTAAAGAACAAACGGCGTGAAACTGACCGAACGCGTCAAACGCAGGAAAGCTGCGATCGTCCCATACGCGACGACAAATGATAGAATGGCGACAATCGCAGCGGCGGATGCGTTCGCTCCCGCGCCCTCGCGGATAATTTTAATGCCCGCAAATGCCCCGAAGGCCAAGATTGTAGGGATCGCCAGCAACATGGAAAAACGCGCCGCCGCAGTCCGCGACCAACCGAAATAACGTGCGGCAGTCATCGTAATACCGGATCGGCTGGCGCCCGGGATCAGCGCCAACGCCTGCGCCAAGCCAATCGCAATCGTCACACGCCAGGTCAGCCGCTCCAGAGGTACGTCTTGTTGTGGCGCGCGGTCGCCGTGCCAAAGCAATACGCCGAAGAGAATGCTGGCCCAGCCGATAATCACCGGAGAGCGCAACGCCGCGGTCAGATCTAGCGCCACAAAAATGCTCGCGGCAATCAGGATCGGGACCGTCGCTCCAGCTATGAACAAAAACAATCGCCGATCCGGGCTCTCGCGAAAACGCAGTGCATCCACTCCACCCCGAAAAAGCGACGCGGTCTCTGTGCGAAAATAAAGCAGAACAGCGCCGAGCGAACCCACATGTGCGGCGATATCGATCAGCGGGCCCTGATCTGACCAGCCGTTCACCGCCAGCGGCACAAGGATGAGATGAGCGGAAGAGGATACGGGCAGAAACTCCGTGATCCCCTGAATGATGGCGAGAACGATTAGCTGAATAAGCGGCATATGATTCAGATAAACTGCTTTGCGCGCACAGAGCCATGAAAAAACGGCGAGAAGCGGGCAAAATAAAATCATTAGATTCGGTCTTTCGACAGATTGTCCTGATTGGTCCGGGAGATTGCATCTTATTCCGCTCATCCCGGCGAAAGCCGGGATCCAGGCTAAGTCAGAAATGGTTCCCGGCTTTCGCCGGGATGAGCGGAGATTAGAGGCAGGGAGGGAATCAATCAGGCCATAAGTTGCTCAAACAGACCGGACTGGGAGGAAACGAAAAAGAAAATGCCTGCCCGTCCGCGAAGGCGGACAGAAAAAAACCGCTGACAGGCCGAAGCGGGAATAAACGAAAAAGAAAATGTCAGACGGCCTGTAAGCCGGGTTCTGTCTTGCGCCGCCCCGAAGGGAAACGCATGGACGACCATTCATCTTGGAAGACGCTTGCACGCCTCCTCCAGCAACCAACCCGGACGGCTAGGCGCAAAGACACACCTGCTGTCGCCAGCGCGCCGTCCCTACTCGGTTTTGCTCCAGGCGGGGCTTACCATGCCTGTCTCGTCGCCGAAACAGCGGTGCGCTCTTACCGCACCTTTTCACCCTTACCTTCCGAAGAAGGCGGTCCGTTCTCTGTGGCGCTTTCCCTCAAGCCCTTCATTGCTGAAAAACCTGGCCGGGCGTTACCCGGCGCCTTGTCTCTATGGAGCCCGGACTTTCCTCGAAGACCTTGCGGCCCCCGCGATCGTCCAGCCGCCTGACGAGAAAGATGTGATGGTTTCAATCGCCCAGGTCAAGGCGTGAGGGGCGCTGTGTTGCGCGCCTTCGTGCGCGGGGGATTTCCGTTTTGCGCGAGCGCCGACGTTATTAAAAGCGTTCTTCATCGTTCTTCTTCGCCGTCATCTGTGATGATTGTCCGCAGCGTTGGCGTCATTTCGATGTCTTTTCCTCACGCGTCGGCGAGACCGTCACAATATTGGTTTTTCCGCGCGACGGCTGGACATAATCGAAGCGGATATGCAGCGAACCGCCGGGCTGAACGATAAACGCCTGAAATGCAGTTGGTTGATCGTGGGTGAGATTACCGACCGTTCGCCAGGTACCGCCCTTGCCGTCGGCCTTAACGTTTTGGACTTTTAGGCGAAGCCACAAATCGTCCGGCTGGTCAGTATTGAGCCAGGTGAAAATGTTTATTTTATTCAGGTTAGCGCAGGCGACGAAGAACGCCGACCAAAATCTTGTCTCTTCCGGTCCCAGTTGCGGCGCAGCACCCGGTTCGTCATCGTCCGGGCAAACAATGGGATCCGTTTCAAATTTCGTTAGCGCCGATTCCGAGATCACGATCGTGTCGAAATCTCTTTCCTGATAGTAGCGTACGCCGTACGCCACGGGCTCAAGGAGCACTTGGTCCTCACCCCAAGCGGGGGCGGCGAGCAGAAAAAAACCACCCACAAGCCCGGCGAAAAGTTTAATTTTCATCGCGTCCTCCAAGGCTGCGGAGTTGCACTTTGCGCGGCAGACAGCCGGTACGAAAGGCGTCAGGAACCGCGCGAGCGATATCGGCCACTCCGTTCACGCTAGGATTAAGATACGCCTTTCGCGACCTCAGGTCTATGCGAGGTCGGGGATGACGGATAAGGAAACGCTTCATCCACCCATTCTACATCAGTGCGATAAGGCGGGGATAAGTTTTAATGTTCGGCCGTCCCGGCGAACCGGTGGCGATTGAAGGGGCGCATCCTTCGCAGGACGCGAGCGCCCGATTTCAGCCCCGATATTTAACAGTTGCTTGGAATAGTGTTAAATATCGGCGCGAACAGAATGGAAACATTAGGCGTTTTCAGGTGGTTGTGTGTTAAAAACCATGACACTATTGGTAACAGTGTTAAACGGGGCTAGATCGAAAAGGCGCATTTCACTCATATCTGACACTATGCAGGGATTTTGTCAGATTGTGAATCG
>JAJFFW010000036.1 GCA_021776435.1 Parvularculaceae bacterium
CGTTACATTATGCAGCACGCTCAAGACGAACTTCGGATTCGATAAGGACACTAGCAAGTTTATGATTCTAGTGTGGTTTTGGATTTAAAGTTCGTTGTGAGCAAGCTGCGAATTATGTAACGAACTTCAAATCCACCACACTAGAGCACGCAGCAATCGCTACGCTACCGCCTATCACGTCTTTTATCGGTAAGTACCGGTAAGTCCCCATGCTTGCCGAAATATCCTCACCTCACTATGAGCGCGATACCGCGTTGCGAAGAGGCAGCGGCATCGCACAACGGTTCAAGTGTAAAAATCGAAAGCAGACGCCCCCTTCGATCTGTCTCTTTCTATTTTCCCGTGAAATTTAGAGCATTCTGCTGCTCGATGGCGCGAAAACGTTCAATGCCCCTTCGATTTGACACACGCACGGGGCCAAGCGATGTTTTCCTAAATATATAATGTCATCCAATTCTTCGAACCGGGGGCGATCACTATGTTAGCACCATTATCCGTTTTGAGTGTGTTCATCGCCTTGCAGGGTGCAACCAGCATCGATGAGGTTGCCAGCGAAACCATTCGGACAGAAACAACCGACCCAAGTTATTTGAATGACTGGGTCGCGGAGCTGCCTGAGCACCCCACGATCCCCAGTCCCCGAGATGTTCTTGGTTACACCGTGGGCGCTGAGGGCGAACTCACCCATGTTGATGACATTCACCGCTATTTCCGCGCGCTTACCGAAGCGAGCCCGCGCGTAAAGCTCGTCAGTTTGGGGCAAAGCACCGAAGACCGCGAAATGATTATGGCGGTGATTGCTGACGAAGATACGATCGCTAACCTTGATCACTACAAAGCGATCACACAGGCGCTTTCTGATCCCGAAAATATCACACCGGAAGAGGCCGAGCGCCTCGTCGCTGAGGGCAAGCCGCTATACTGGGTGACTGCAGGGCTTCATTCAACAGAACTCGGCCCGCCCGAAGCCGCCATGGAGCTTGCCTATCGGCTCGCTGTTGATGAGCGTTCGACATTCCAGAAAATTCGTCAAGAAGTCATAACACTGATCACTCCGGTCCTCGAAGTCGACGGGCGCGCTCGCCAGGTCGAGTGGACAAAACGCCATTTATCTGAATTTGACGATTACAACGATACACTGCCTAAAAGCCCGCCCTTCTGGGGACGTTACACTTTTCACGACAACAACCGCGATGGCCTGGCAATCAGCCAGCCGCTAACGAAAAATTACGTGAAGGCTTTTTACGAATGGCAACCGACATTTTCCCTCGATATGCATGAGTCGGTTCCGCTTCTCTATGTGTCGACCGGCACAGGGCCCTATAACACCGCTGTCGATCCGATCACCATCACCGAATGGCAGGCGATCGCAAACTATGAAATTTCCCGCCTCACCGGCTTGGGCATGCCCGGTGTGTGGACCTGGGGGTTTTATACCGGTTGGTACCCCGGATACCTGCTGTGGGTGACCAATAATCATAATGCCAACGGCCGATTCTACGAAACGTTTGGCAACCATGTCGCCAAGACAGTTGAGCGCGACATCACAAACAGCACGTATGCGAATGAAAAAATAACAAAAAAAACATGGTATCGTTCTGATCCGCCAGAACGTAAATTCATGTGGTCGATGCGTAACAACACCAACTTCATGTTATCGGGCGTTGTTTCGTCGCTGGAATTTGTCGCAAGCACACCAGATGTCTTCTTGAGAAATTTTTATAAAAAAGGGGTCAACGCACTCACACGTGCAGTTGAGGACGCCCCTTACGCGTTCGTCATCCCGATCACCCAAGACGATCAAGATGCCGCCCAGGATTTGATCGACGTCTTGCACCGACACGCCATCGACATTTCCGTAGCGGATCGGGCCTCCGGCTCCGATGACGAACGCATTGATCGAGGCGACCTCATCATCAAACTCAATCAGCGTTATGGCCCTCTTGCTCAGAACTTGCTTGAGAAACAAGAATTCCCGGAAAAAGTTCAGGTCTCGCCATATGACGACGTTGCGTGGACACTGGGACTGCAAATGGGAGTCGAAGTCCGGGCGCTCGGTGATAAGGAGGTTCTGAACCTGGAATCACACCCTCTGGCGGCAGACGAAACCCCGTTTTCAAAAGACGCTTTGTCCGGGTGGGGACGATATGTTGTCGTCCCTCATCAGGGGCAAAACGAATTTGGCCCGTTGCGGTTCGCATTAGGCGCCGCGGAAGTCTACTCCGCAAAAACGAGCTTCAAGACAGTCACCCGCGAATTTCCCGCCGGGTCAATGATCATTGATACGAATACAATAGATCGCGAGGCGTTGAAGGAGGCGCTTGAGACCCACAGGATGGTCGGCTACGGACTCTTGCTGATGCCGAATGTAGAGCGCAATCTTCTCGATCCTCCGCGGATCGGGTTGCTCCACAGCTGGATCAGCACACAAGATGCCGGATGGGTGCGATACACACTGGATCAGTCCGGTGTTCCTTATGAAATTGTTGATAAGGACCGCGCCCGCGCTGGCGGTTTACGCGAAGCCTTCGACGTCATCGTCATTCCATCGTTCGGTGGCGGCGCCACCGCCGGGAGCATCATTGGCGGTATTGATCCGAAATGGTCGCCCATCGCCTATGAGCAGACAGAGGAAACGCCGAGCCACGGGATTATTGCGAGCTCGCCGGATATCACCGGTGGGTTTGGCTTTGAGGGCATGTCGGAAATTGAAAAATTCGTCCGCCAGGGCGGTACTCTTATCGGTCTGCGCTCCGGCGGCGTCGTTGCTGCTGCAACCGGCATAACGAGAGAGATCCGGGTCAGTCGACCACAGGGGCTGAATACACCAGGCTCAATCCTCACAACGAAACTGACCGGCTCATCCCCGCTGACATATGGATATGATCAATTCGATTATGCCTTCCGGACAAATGGCCCCCTCTACCGGGTCGCGGATCGCAATCGTAACCGTGTCGCCATGCAATTTGGCGATAAAGAGATTCCAGAGCCCTTTGACGAAGACAAGGCGGAGAAAGAGGACGGAGACAAGAAAAAAACGCCGCCGCTGGTTCGCTCGGGCGCCATTCTCAGCGGCGCGAAATCCATGAACGGTGCGCCGGCATTGCTCCACGAACCGGTCGGTGACGGGCAAGTGATATTATTCGCATGGAATCCCCTGCATCGTCATATCAACCACCATGACCACGCATATTTTTACAACGCCTTGCTGCATTGGAACGATTTAAGCGATGAGCCGCCTGCGGAATAAATGTGTTTGGGAGTGAGGTTCTACTTAGAGGCTGCGCTTAAGTCTGCTTCGAAGTGCGGGCGGCCATCCAACAGTCCCACGCCTTCGTCGGATTGCAGCATCTCCACCATCCACCTTGGGGTGCACGTTCCGGAAACGCTCAAGACTGTCTTTTTAACTCTACCGACGATGGAAATGATCGGATAGAGAGCGCTCGCCCGGTGCTCTAAGCGGCGTCTTCACCAACCAGTATGTCGCGTTTGCCGGCGTGATTGGCGCGCGAAATGACGCCTTCTTCTTCCATTCGTTCAACCAGGGTCGCAGCACGATTATAGCCAATCTGTAGACGACGCTGGATGTATGACGTTGACGCCTTGCGATCGCGTATCACGACGGCGACCGCCCTGTCATAGAGCGCATCGCCTGATGATGTATTGCCGCCAGTCTCGAAATCAGCAAACCCGCTGTCTTCACCCTCGGCGAATTCGGTGACCGCCTGCACATAATCAGGCTTACCCTGTTTTTTCAGGAATTTGACGATCTTTTCAACTTCGTCATCAGAGACAAATCCGGCATGAACACGGCGCAATCGCCCGCCCCCCGCCATATGCAGCATATCGCCCTGGCCGAGAAGTTGTTCGGCGCCCTGCTCGCCCAAAATCGTACGACTGTCGATTCGCGATGTTACCTGAAAGCTAATCCGTGTCGGGAGGTTGGCTTTAATCGTGCCCGTGATGACATCGACTGAAGGGCGCTGCGTCGCCATGATCAGATGAATGCCCGCCGCGCGCGCCATCTGCGCCAATCGCTGAACCATGGCTTCGATGTCCTTACCTGCGACCATCATCAGATCCGCCACTTCATCGATCACCACAACGATGAAGGGTAAGGTGTCGTAATCAAGATCTTCGGTTTCATAAACCGGTTCGTTTGTTTCTTCGTCGTAGCCAGTGTGAACTGTGCGGGTCAGAGCCTCGCCTTTTTTATCCGCATCGATAACGCGCTGATTGAACCCTTCGATGTTGCGAACGCCAACTTTTGACATTTTGCGGTAGCGCTCTTCCATCTCACGCACAGTCCATTTGAGCGCAACCACCGCCTTTTTCGGATCGGTGACGACAGGGGCCAAGAGGTGCGGAATGCCCTCATAAACGGAAAGCTCGAGCATTTTCGGATCAACCAGGATCACCTTACATTCATCCGGTGACAGGCGGTATAAGAGTGAGAGGATCATCGTGTTGATGCCAACCGACTTACCCGAACCCGTCGTGCCCGCAATCAACAGGTGGGGCATACGGGCGAGGTCTGCATAAACCGGCTCACCGCCAATGCCTTTGCCGAGCGCCAATGTCAGGTCGCCGCGCGAATTTTCAAATTCAGACGCGCCAAGCAATTCACGCAACACGACCATCTCCCGGTCGAGATTCGGCAGCTCGATCCCGATCACATTCCGCCCCGGCACAACCGCAACACGGCACGCAACGGCGCTCATCGAGCGGGCGATGTCATCAGCAAGACCGATAACGCGAGAGGACTTCACACCGGCCGCCGGCTCCAGCTCGTAAAGCGTGACGACCGGGCCGGGCCGGACATTAATGATTTCTCCGCGTATCCCGAAATCAGAAAGCACATTCTCAAGCATCCGCGCATTTTGTTCCAGCGCATCATCCGAAATGACGGCGCGTGCGGTTGAGCTGGGCTTCGCCAAGAGATGCAAGGGGGGCAAATCATAGGTGCCAGGTTCGAACACCGGCAGTTCCCGTTGGGTCGATCGGCGCTCGCGCTTGCCAGTGCTATTTTTCGAGTCCCTGCGGACAATTTTGCGTTTACGCGCCGGCGCCGTGAACGGGTTTTCATCCGCTGAGGTTAGCCCTTCGATAGAGGGAAGTTTATGTGCGCTTTTTAACGGCGCCAAGGCTTCGTCTTCTTTGTCAGGCCGTCGCCAAGAGATGATACGGTCGGCGATAAAATCATGCACCGCAAAATAAGCGCTCTCCACAACGCCGATCGCCGCATTCGCCCGTTCACTCGTCAATCCACAAAGGGTGAGATAAGCAGGCAGCGCAATAGCAAGAAAAAGACCCCCGGATAGCATCGTCGCCTGCGCCGCGCCGATGACGCCGATGGATCCAAACAAGCCAACAGCATAGCCAAGCACGGCATCGCCGGTTACCCCCCCCAATCCAGCGGCAAACGGCCACGTGACTGGAGCCGGTAAAGACGATGTGAATGCCGCCCCGGCAAACATCGAAATCGGAGCCATGATGACGCGCACCCACGCAGAGCGAGGGGTCTCATCGGGTGCGCCTTTGGCCAGCGCGAATGCGCCCCAGATGGCGAGGGGCGCTACGAACAGCAGGCTTGCGGCGCCGATAAGCTGTAAGACAATGTCAGCGACGATGGCGCCGGGCCCACCAGTGATATTTTGAACTTCGCGAAGGTTTGCTGTGTTCAGACTGGAATCGCTGATGGAAAAAGTCGCCAACGCCAGGGTCAACCAAATAGCAAGCACGACCATCGCCCCGCCGCCCGCACGCATCACCCCAACCCGGCACCAGGCGCGAAATCGATCGACAAAACTCGGTTGCAAACGGTGTTTGTAGGCTCGACGGGGCATAATCAAAACACTAGGTAATTGGCGCTTCCCATAGTTTTGCATGAGGCGCGAAGAAAAGGGTTAACGTATGTTAACCAATTTTGCCGGTCTTCATTATGGCCCGTTCAATATTCCGCTCAACCGTGTCTTTTTTCTTACCCCGGCGCAAATTCAGGATAGGCCTCAAGTCCAAGCGCCGCTTTGTCGAGACCGAGAAGCTCATTCCCGGCGCTGGCGCGGATGCCCACAGTAAACTTCAACGCCACCCAGACAAGGAAACTTAAAACGAAGACAAAACCGCCGATCATGACAACGCCCACCAATTGACCGATGATGGACGCCTCAACCTTCGACCACGGAACGATCATTGTACCCCAGATACCACAGATTAAATGGGCTGGAATCGCTCCAACCACATCGTCAATTTTGAATTTATCAAGGATCGGCACAGCTACGGTGACAAGTACGCCGCCAAACGCCCCTATGATGACCGCCTGCCATATCGCCGGCGCCAATGGCTCGGCTGTGATCGAAACCAGACCGCCAATCGCTCCGGTCAAAACGATGGTGAGGTCCGCTTTTTTATAAATCAACTGTGTCAAAACGAGCGTTGTGAGCACGCCCGCACTGGCCGCCACATTTGTGTTCACGAAGATTTTTGATATGGCGCCAGCATCTTGAAACGATCCCGAAGCCAACTGCGAACCACCATTAAAGCCGAACCATCCCAGCCAGAGGATGAACGCGCCAAGCGTCGCCAGCGGCAAATTGGAACCCGGCATCGGGCAAACCCGCCCCTTGTCATATTTACCAATGCGGGGCCCAAGGACGATCGCGCCCGCGATCGCCGCCCAACCCCCCGTTGCGTGCACCAGCGTTGAACCCGCGAAATCAGAAAACCCCCACTCCGCATTGAGATACCCACCGCCCCACACCCATGACGCCTGAATGGGATAGATCAGCCCGGTTAAAATCGCTGTAAAAACCAGAAACGGCCAGAGCTTGATGCGTTCTGCAAGCGCCCCGGAGACGATTGACGCCGTCGTCGCCACCAACACCATTTGAAAAAACCAGTCTGAATGGGCGCTATGAGATGCACCCGCCATATCGACATCACTGGCGGACCAAATTTTAAAGGCGCCCAGCAACCCACCCGCCTCGACGCCATATATCAAATTATACCCGACAAGCCAGACCATCATCCCGGCCACCGAATAAAGTGATATGGTCTTTAGGCAGATGGTTGCTGCATTTTTGCTCCTGACCAGCCCCGCTTGAAGCATACAGAAGCCAGCCCCCATGAACATGACGACCATGCCCATTATAAGCATGAAAAGCGTATTGAAGACAAAAGCGCTCTCCTGAACCTCCGAAGCGGCTTCTTGCGCGCCAGCGTGGGTCGCAATCAATATTCCGAAAAAAAAGCAACCAGCCGCCAGGGCGGTTTTCGCATTCATTTTTGAATTTCCTTTCGGACAATTATAATGCGGTAGGGCCGATCTCACCTGTACGCACGCGCATCGCATCGACAAGATCAATAACAAAGACTTTCCCGTCACCGATATGCCCTGTATGTGCAGCATCGCGTATCGCGGTTACAGCGGCGACAACAAGCTCTTCTGTTACCGCTATCTCAATTTTTAACTTCGGGGTGAAATCGACATTATACTCAGCGCCACGATAGACTTGTTTATGTCCCCTTTGACGGCCAAATCCTTTCACTTCTGTCACCGTCATACCATCCACGCCAAGCGGTGTGAGCGCGTTACGCACATCGTCCAGCTTGTGCGGCCTGATCACCGCTATGATGAATCTCATGCGCGCACCTCTTCGCTTATGATCCGTGTTTTATTTTGATTTCAAAACCGGAAGCCGGTCTTCGAGCGTATCTCTCTCTTGACGCTAGCCCAGCATTTGGCGCCTTGCAACAGAGCGGGCGGATCGGTTTGGGTTTGAATTCCCCTTCCCGGCAGGTCGGGCCGTTCGCCGCACAAACAGGGCTGGACGCAGAGGCCATGAACGCCGAAACTCGCACGCTATGAACACACAAATACAATTCGATATTGTTATCGTTGGCGGCGGTCTCGCCGGCGGTCTCGCCGCGTTGGCGCTGGCTAAAAATGGTTTTGAATGCGCGGTGGTTGATGCGCAGGACCCGCAGACCATGCGCGGAGCCGCCTTTGACGGGCGCACCACTGCGCTCGCTTACGCCGCCGGCAGGCTCTTCAAGCGTCTCGGCCTGTGGGATGCGATCGAGCCGAAGGCCGAACCGATCCGCGATATACTCGTCACAGACGGGCAGGCGCGCGACCGGTTTCGCGGCGGCGCGGTCTCACCCTTTCACCTGCATTTCGACAGTCGTGAATTGGGACCAGACACGCCGCTCGGCTGGATCATCGAAAACCTGACTCTACGAGAAGCAATCTTTGAAGCGATAGACAACAACGCCAATGTTTCTCTGTTCGCACCGGCCCGCCGGTCGGGCGCGCGCTTTGGCGCAGGGTTCGCCGAGGTTGACCTTGAGGGCGGCGAGACGCTTTCAGCGCCGCTGATCATTGCGGCTGATGGGCGGTTCTCAGCATTGCGTGCTGAAGTTGGCATCAAAGTCAACAAATGGACTTATCCTCAAACAGGGATTGTCGTCACAGTCGCCCATGAAAAACCCCATCACGGCGTTGCCCAGGAATTTTTCTTACCCCCAGGGCCGTTCGCGATTCTTCCGTTGACGGATAACAGATCATCACTGGTGTGGAGCGAAAACAAAACCGCAGCACCCGCTTTTCTGGCGCTTGAGGACGAGGCGTTTATCCACCAGATCGAAGCCCGCTTTGGGCCTTATCTGGGCAAGATCAGTCTGGCCAGCCCGCGATGGTCTTATCCGCTCGCCTTTCATCTGGCGCAAAGTTATATCGCGCCGAGAATGGCGCTGATCGGCGATGCGGCGCACGCCGTTCACCCGATCGCCGGGCAGGGGTTCAATCTGGGCGTCAAGGACATCGCCGCGCTCGCCGATGTGCTGACCGAGGCGCGTGGTCTCGGCCTCGATATCGGCCATATGAGCGTGCTTGAGAATTATCAGCGCTGGCGGCGGTTCGATTCAACCTCGCTGGCGCTGGGCATGGATCTATTAAACCGTCTGTTCTCCAATGACATTACGCCGCTGCGCATTGCACGCGACGCCGGCATGAGCGTTGTCGGAAAAATCCCACCCCTGCGGCGTATGTTCATGCGCCAGGCCGGCGCCGATTTTGGAAAACTGCCCTCGCTTATGCAGGCTGAAGCCTGATGGCCGCAGAGGGGTGAGGCGCGAACGCATCATCTCGGCGTGGCGAATTCTTCCCCCGTTTTAACGGGGGAAGTGGCCCACGCTGAAAGCGTGGGTCGAAGGGGGCCGACCAAAAGCCCCCTCCGGTCCTTCGGACCACCTCCCCCGCAAGCGGGGGAGGAAAACAGTGCGCTGCCAAGCCTGATGGCGCCGTTCATCTAACCCTTGGGCAGCAGCCTCTCACGATATTTCACGTATTTTAGCGCAAGCAGCGCCATCAATTCGCCTACTCCCTCAGCTTTTTTTCGTTCAGTATCCAGCATCAGGTTTAGCAAATTAACATCGTACAAAACGACTGTCGGAACGAACTCTCCGTCTATCCACTGTCCTGCACCATTTGCCACGAGCCGATTGAATAACCTAACGAGCTCGCCGCTTCTTCGGGACGACTCAATTTTGTATTTATCGAAAACAAACGCAATTCCATCGCGCTGGGACAATATTTCGGCCAACTCCTGCAGCGGGTCGCGTTTCTTACCTGTGTCTAAACGAATTCGTCCTGCATTCTTAGTCACGAATGGTTCGTTCACTTCCCTCACAAGTTGCGAGAATCGACCAACCTCGTAACAGAGTTTGCAGTATTCACGGAGTTTCTTAATCATCACTACTTCTTACGAAAACTCTAACCCGTCAACACCAGCACGCCGCCGCGCGCCACGACGCTCTCTAACCGGGAGAGAAAGCTCATCCCGAGCAGGTTCACGCCAAGCTGTTCGTCGGGCAGGACAAACGCTTTCACGTCACGGACGCGCAGCCCGTCGATTTCGATCTCTTTAATCGTCACCAGAGCAGCCTTGGATTCACCGTTCGCTGTCCGTATCGGGACGGTATAGTCAGCCCAGCTTGTATAAACACCTGCGGCGCGCGCGTCTGACTCGCGCAGCGCCACATAGCTCGCGCCAGTGTCGATAAGAAACTGCGCGGCGTGCTGGTTGACGCCAGCCGTCACATAGAACTGATGGTCGTGCGCAGCGGTGATGCGAACTTCCCGTCCGCGAAGAGAATTCTTTGCGTCTGTACCCGCCGCCATCGCCATTTCATAGGGTTCGGACGAAGCTGGCTCGATCAACGTGTCCGATGCCGCAGGTGAGCGCTCGTCGGTGGCGTGATCAAGCACGCGAACACCAAATACCGTTGATGCGATCAACCCGGCAGCGGCGAGAATTTCCACGCGCATGAGCGTTCCCTTTCGCGCGCCAGTATGCCTGCCTACGGTTAAGGAATGCCTGCGTTTAACTGGTGTTTCTGCTAATCAAGGTTAATGAAAAGTTTCACAACCCCAGCACATCACGCATGGAATAGAGGCCAGAGGCGTGACCTGTCGCCCAGCGCGCAGCTGCGATCGCGCCCTTAGCAAAGAGCCCGCGATCGATCGCTGTGTGCGACAGCGTGACGATTTCCTCTGCGCCCGCAAAATGGACTTTATGCTCTCCGACGATTCCGCCTGCACGGATCACAGCAAAACCAATATCGCCGGGGGTGCGCGGAGCCATTTGGCCATCACGAACATGAACGGATTTTTCAGCGAGGGTTACACCTCTCCCCTTCGCCGCGGCTTCGCCAAGCATCAAAGCCGTGCCCGACGGCGCATCGGTTTTCATGCGGTGATGAATATCGAGAATTTCAATGTCATACTCTTCAGACAATTTCGCCGCTGCTTGTTCCACCAGCGCGGCGAGCAAATTGACGCCGAGGCTCATATTGCCGGATTTGACGATCGGCGTTTGCTCCGCAAGCTGATGGATTTCTGCTTCCTGTTCGGGAGTGAAACCTGTCGTGCCGACAACATGGGCGACGCCCGCCTCAGCGCAGGCACGCGCATTTTCCAGCGAAGCGCCCGGCGCGGTGAAGTCAATCAGGGCTGACGCTCGTTTCATGCCCTCGACGAAACTGTCTTCAACCGTGAGCCCCAGCCCATCAAGCCCGGCGATGTGTCCGATGTCTTCACCAATTGCAGGGCTCTCCGGTCGCTCGAAGCCGCCGGCGAGCGTCACGCCGGGCGTGCGCACAGCCTGCGCCACCACCGCCCGGCCCATGCGGCCGCCGCACCCGGCGACAAGGATTGAAATTGCTGTCATGCTTCTGTTTCCATTTCCACCGCCTGCGCGCTCCCTGACGTCAGAACCGATAGCTTAAATCATTCGCCGATAAAATACCGGGGCAAACCTGTCTTGATTTGCCTTCCGACGGCAGACCCGGCATATTTATGCTGTCAGTTGAACCCATGACCACACGAATGCGCGGACCCGAGCGGCTTATCGCCTTTACGAGAACTCTTGCGGAGATGAATTGACGCTGGTCTTTTAAAGGAATGGTCGATGACCGAAACGCTTCGCGGGAATTGTTTTTGCGGCGCTGTTGAGATTAAAGCGACGGGCGCGCCTGAAGCGATGGGGTACTGTCATTGCCAGTCCTGCCGGACTTGGTCGGGCGGGCCGGTGAACGCGTTTTCTCTATGGAAGCCCGAATCGGTGAAAGTCACGAAGGGCGCCAACTATATTGGCAAATATAGCAAGACCAAATTGAGCAAGCGTCAATTCTGCAAAAAATGCGGCGGGCATCTGATGACGGCGCATCCGACGCTTGGCCTTATCGACGTCTTCGCGGCGACCTTGCCGGATTTGAAATTCGAACCCGGTATTCATGTAAATTACGCCGAGACGGTTCTGCCGATGAAAGACGGCCTGCCGAAGCTTAAGGACTTTCCGGCCGAACTCGGCGGTTCGGGCGAGACCATGCCGGAATAAGACGCACGCGGCGCCGCGACTAACGGCAAGACAAGCGGAATGGATCCCGGATCGGCTTCGCCGTCCGGGATGAC
>JAJFFW010000037.1 GCA_021776435.1 Parvularculaceae bacterium
CCGCTTTTAGGGCCATCTCGCGCCCTTCAGGAGAGTTGAAGCTGGAACGTCAGTCAAATCTGGTACTCGGGATCGAGACAAGTTGTGATGACACCGCGGCCGCGATCGTCGCACGCAAGCCTGACGGCTCTTGCGAGATCCTCTCGAATGCGGTTTGGGCGCAACATGACCGCCACCAACCTTATGGCGGTGTCGTGCCGGAAATCGCGGCGCGCAGTCATGTCGAGCGTATTGACGGCCTGGTCGCACAAGTGATTGAAAAATCTGGGGTGCGTTGGGATTCGCTCGATGCCGTGTCAGTGACGGCGGGGCCCGGACTGATTGGCGGTGTGATGGTGGGCCTCACCCTCGCAAAAGCCGTGGCGCTGGCCCATCGACTGCCGCTGATACCGATCAACCACCTCGAAGGTCATGCGCTTTCGGTGCGCATGACCGAAAACGCGCCATTCCCATATCTTCTCTTATTGATCTCCGGCGGCCATACCCAGCTTATTTCCGTCACTGGCTTGGAAAAATACCACCGCATTGGCACGACAATCGACGACGCCGCCGGCGAGGCATTCGACAAGACGGCTAAACTTTTGGGTCTTGGTCAGCCGGGCGGGCCGCGGGTGGAGCAGACGGCAACGTCAGGGCGGGCGGATCAATACCCCTTTCCCTCTCCGCTTCAAAAACGCCCCGGATGTGACTTTTCATTTTCTGGTTTGAAGACTGCGGTCAGGCTTGCGGCGGAAGGATTGGAGACACCAACACGCCAAGACATTGCCGATATCAGTGCTGCGTTTCAGGAGGCCGTCGCGCGTCACCTTGCTGCAAGGACAAGCCGCGCAATGGCGCTGGTTGAGATGAAGCCAGCGTTCCGAGCAACGCAGCCCCAGAGACCAAGCCTTGTGGTTGCGGGCGGTGTCGCCGCCAATGGCGCGATCCGATCAAGGCTCGCAACCTTATGCCAAGATCAAGGCTGGAGGCTGATCGTTCCGCCTGCGAAATATTGCACCGATAATGGAGCGATGATCGCCTGGGCCGGGGCCGAGCGCTTTGCCGCCGGGATGGTTCCAGATTTTGAAGAGGCTTTGGCCTTTGCGCCGCGGGCCCGTTGGCCGTTGGCGCCGCCTCCCGCCGGAGCCGAAATTGGCGGCGGACGCAAAGGCCCGAAAGCTTAACGCGTTAAGGGGATTGGTTGGCGTGCAATTCTTTCAAAAGTTTCTTGAGCGTGGTTGCGCCCAACGTCGTCAAAAAAGCCTTTTCTGCTTCTTTGGTGCTGGTGTTTATGGCTGCCTGGATATTCCGGCCAATCGGGCAGTTTTGATCCGGCAGGGACCGGTGCAAGGAAATCAAGCCCGGCTCTTCCACCGCCAGATAAATATCAAGCAGTGTTATCTTTTTGGGTCGTCGCGCCAGTTGAGCGCCGCCGCCCTTACCCATCTGCGCAGTCGTCAGACCAGCAGAACCGAGCTGAGACAAAATCCGCCGAACAACGGCTGGATTCGTATTTACGCTTGCCGCAATTCGGTCTGAAGTGACTGGCGCTGGTCTGCATTCCGCAATCGTTGCGAGAATATGGATAGCGACAGCGAAGCGGGTGCTGTTTGTCATTGTTCTGAGGGTAGGGCAATAGTGTTACTTATTCAGTAACATATGCTCTCCCTAAAGACAAAGCATGGTATTACCAGGCTCAGGCCAGCATACCCTGAAGGCCATTTTTCACTTTAAAAACAATGGTATTACTTATGTAACTCAGCATGTTACATAAGTAATACCCCAACTTATAGGCGGTATGGCCGGTATGCCCTTTGATAGATGATCTTCCGGGCGTCACGCTCCGATAAAAGAAAAGCGCGGAAGCCGGGGTGGGGCTTCCGCGCTCAATACGTCGCCAACGCATTGGGAGGTTGTCCAAATCGAAGGGAGGGGCTGGACAATATGATCGGCGACGTCGGGGTCTGGTGAAAATCCGTCGCTTAAACGATGATCCCGCGGGTTGCGTAATCCGTAAAAGTGAACAGGGCCGTGCCGGCAAGTGCCGCCAAAACCAGCGTGATGGCGATTTGCGTTGCAATGGTGCGCAGTGAATTGCTCATGATGATGTCTTTCATATTCAAGTTTCTGTTTGTCTTCCGCCTCGGCGAGCGGCTGGAATGGCGTGACCGCCCGTCGTCGCAGAAGACAACAGCTATTTAGGAACGGGTTAAACACTTGTCAATGAACAATATGGAAAATATTTATTGTTCAACATAAATTATTTTTAATGCACCGCACCATTTCTAAAAATGGAGCGTTAGCCCGACCCCTCCACTTGAGGGGTATTACCGTTTTTACAGTGATTACAATTACTTACAGAATTAAACGATCTATCGTCGCTAATCAGGCCGCACCGGCTTGCTGGGCGCGCCACGCGAAAGCATCCAGAACAAGATCCACCACCCGGTCGAGTTCCATCACCAAATCCTCCAGCTCACCCTCGTGAAACACGGCCGGACTGGTGAAGCGGAACGCCGTGTCCTGGATAATCCGTGCGGTTTTGTCCAGATCCTTAACCGCGAAACTGCCATCCGCATTCCCAAGAGCAAGGATATCCTTGATCACCTCACGTTCCGCCTTTTCCCATTCAATGGCGAAGGCAGGCCGTTCTTGCAGAATCTCCAGAGAAAGCTCGAAAGCCTTCGGGCGATCATGGAAGCGATCATACGAAAGCTTCAACTTAACATGCAAAAAACGGCGCAACCGGTCAGCCGGAGTCAATGAGGGCTCCTCCAGCGTCAGTTTAAGTTTGGAGATCTGCTCTCGACGGATAACGCGAACAAAGGTTTCTGCGATGTCGAGCTTTGAGGGAAAGTAGCGATAGAGATTGCCGGTGGACATGTTGCAGTCCTTGGCAATCTCAGACATGGTCGTCTTGCAATATCCATAATGCTGGAAGCGTTTACTCGCGGCTTCAAGGATCTGTAGCGCAATATCGTCAAGGGTTTCCATCGGCATGCTTGAGGGCGCTTCCTGTTATTAATTTATATTTGGTTCAATCGTTAATCATCAACGCCGCCAATGCAAGAGTTCTCTAAATTTCGATCCCTTTCAGTTATTGGCGGTGGCGCGTGGGGCACAGCCCTGGCCAATCTTGCCGCCCATAACGGTACTGACGTTTTGATCTGGGCCCGCGAACCCGAAGTCACCGATTCGATCAATAATCGTCACGAAAACGAGGCCTTTCTTCGCGGGGTAAATCTGCATCCCGGCCTTCAATCAACCAGCGACCTGACCATCGCCGCGAAACGGGATGCGTTTTTGTTTGTTGTTCCGGCGCAATTTGGACGCGCCACTTTATCGGAATTGAATTCATTGTGCGGCGCAGCACCCGTCGCCCTGTGCTCCAAGGGCATTGAACGCGCGACGGGCTTGATGATGACCGAAGTGCTTTCGGATACCTGGCCCGGCGCGATCCCAGCCGTTCTTTCCGGTCCCAGCTTTGCCCGGGATGTCGCCAGGGGCCTGCCAACAGCCGTGACCTTCGCCTGCCCGGATGCAGCAATCGGTGGAAAATGGATCGCCACTTTGGGGGCGCCGCATTTCCGGCTCTATCTCAGTGATGACCTCGTCGGCGCTGAACTTGGCGGCGCCGTCAAAAACGTCCTCGCGATCGCCGCCGGAGCCGTTGAAGGCCGCGGGCTTGGAGAGAGTGCGCGGGCGGCGCTCATTGCCAGAGGGTTTATAGAATTTCAACGCCTGGGCGTGGCGCGCGGTGCAAAGCCCCAAACCATGGCCGGGCTTTCTGGCCTTGGCGACCTCATCTTGACCGCCTCGTCTCAACAATCCCGCAACATGTCGCTTGGTTTCGAGCTCGGCCGAGGGCGTTCCCTTGAGGACATTCTCGGCGAACGCCGCACAGTGAGCGAGGGGGTTGCGAGCGCTTCCGCAATCGCCACTCTCGCCGCAAAAGCCGGTGTCGAAATGCCGATCTGCGCCGCCGTCAGCGCATTGGTCGACGGCCAAAAATCAATCGACGAGATTATCGCCGATCTATTGGCGCGCCCACTCAAACAGGAAAACGAATAATACCAACTTACGCTGACAAGAACCTATGCCAACGCACAGTAAAGCCCTTCTCCCCTTCAGGGACGACGCAAAAACTCGACCTCTCCCCGATGGGGAGAGGTGAATATCCGCGCATGCCGCATGGGTTGGTATTAGGCTCCTTTTAAAAGCCGGCGGCCTGCAACGCCATGAGGGTAGATCGTCGTATCAGCCGGCGCTGCGCACATAGGCCTTGCAGCTCGATTCAAAGGGCTTGGAAGAAAGCCTTGCATTCCAACCGGCCGTCCATGCGTCACCCGCCTTGACGCCGCCGACAGCGCGACACTGTTCAAAGCCCGTGCGATATTCCGGAGAGATCACTTCAACCTTTCCCGCAAGAACGAACGCGTTGTCATAACACTGACATTCGAGAGATTTCGGCTTGCCGGCCTTTGAACCCTTGGATAACCTGGCGCCAGCCACCGGCTTCACGGAGTTAACCACCGCCCCTGTCGGGGTCGTTTCTCCCCCGAATTGTGTTTTGACGACTGCAAAAATAGCGACGCTCAACACAACCAGTGCTAAAACGCCCGCAAAAACCGCTTCCACTTTCATCCCGGACATACCGACCCCTCACGCTTCCCCAACCAACGTAGCGCATAAAGGATAACCCGAACCAGGCCTTCCGACAAAGGGTTAATGAGGGGGCGAAAAACCAAGGAGAACCGGCGCTTAGAGTGCGCCAGCTCTATTCACTCCCCCCTAGTGTGGTGGATTTGAAGTTCGTTACATAATTCGCAGCTTGCTCACCGACTCATAAACCCGGAACTCGTGTCATCCCGGACCCCGGATCAAGTCCGGGGCAGGCTGTTACAACCATCCGAATTCCGCAGGCATTCGGCCAATGGTTGTTAGATCTGGGATCCAGGGCCGCGGGCGAAGTGCACGCTGCTCTGGATCCCGGATAGCTCAATTCACCAACCAAATCAAAGATTTGGGGCAAATTGGCTTCCGGGATGACGGTTCATGGGTATGTGACCTAGCATTCCGCCGGGCCAGCAATTTCAGGCGCAGCGCATTGAGCCGGATAAAGCTCTCGGCGTCTTTCTGGTCGTAGGGCGTCTCCCTTTAGGGTCAACCCGTTGACTCAAGCATCACTTTTGTCAAATTAAGATCAATTCATTGACTTTATATTCAATTTCTTCTATCTAAGCTCAACAGGGTGATCTTAGAAAAATGTTTGAAATTGCAGAGACAGATATCCTCGAACGATTCCGCATCGACAATCCATGGTGGGATGAGGGTGAAATCGATGAAATGACGGCAAGCTGGCCGAAGCGACATTACTTTGCCGGGTTTGCACAACTCGTCAAAGATATCGCCGTTAAACGCGCGGTCGTTCTGATGGGCCCAAGACGCGTCGGCAAAACTGTCATCATACGACAAACCATCTCAGAGCTATTAAGCGATGGCGTCGACCCGAGGAATATTTTCTATTTATCGCTCGATACTCCTATATACAACGGATTATTGCTCGAAAAACTATATACTCTTTACACAAATAATTTCGCAACAAAAAGCCAAAAATATGTTTTCTTCGATGAAATCCCGTATCTGAAAGATTGGGAAGTCCAGTTAAAATCGCTGGTCGACACATTCTCCGGCGTAAAATTCGCTGTCTCCGGCTCCGCCGCCGCAGCGTTAAAAAAGAAAAGCGACGAATCCGGCGCCGGCAGATTTACAGATTATCTGTTGCCTCCGCTTACGTTTGCAGAATTTCTCGCGTTTTCAAAACTGGAATCTTCGCTAATTCTGGAAACCAAAGACGACAACGGCATAACAATTGATTTTCAAGCCGTATCTATTGAAAAGTTAAATGATGCGTTTCAAGATTATATTTCTTATGGCGGATATCCGGAAGCCGTTTTTTCGGAAACGATTAGAAAACAAAATCAGCGATATGTTAAAAACGACATTATCGAAAAAGTTCTGTTGGGAGATTTGCCAACTCTTTTTGGCATAAACGATATTCAGGAATTAAAAAGTCTATTCGTGACGCTGGCCTACAATACCGGCGGCGAAGTTTCGCTTGAGCAATTGTCGCAAAAATCCAACATCTCGAAAAATACAATCAAGCGATATCTGGAATATCTCGAAGCCGCATTCCTGATTCGGCGCGTGGAGCGTATTGATAACAATGCGCGCCGCTTCCAGCGCGCTGCAAATTTCAAGGTATATGTAACAAATACATCGCTTTGGTCGGCCTTGTTCGGTTCACCCAATCCTGACTCGGAAGAATACGGACGACTTGCCGAAACGGCCATCTTAACACAATGGTTTCACGACGCAGACTATCGCGACATATACTATGCCCGATGGGCGACCGGCGAAATTGATATTGTATACCTTGATTCCGGCACTCAAAAACCTGACTGGTTAGTTGAAGTCAAATGGACGGATCGATTCTTTGAACGACCGTCCGAGTTAAAAAGTTTGATTTCATTTGTGAAAAAGCATGAAGACTCACTCACAGATATCTGCGTTACAACACGGAGAAAAAGCGGCTCCCGTCGTGCTTCCGGTATAGATATTATGTTTTTGCCCTCGGCCCTCTATGCGTATAGCGTAGGAAAAAAACTTGTTGAATTTTATACAAAAGAACTCGTTGCACCAACATTCGACTTCGACATCGGATAACTCTACGACTTCAAATTTGCATTGCGCCGGGCCAGCAGCTTCAGGCGCAGCGCATTCAGCCGGATAAAGCCCTCGGCGTCTTTCTGGTCGTAGACGGTGTCTTCTTCAAAGGTGACGTGCTCCATTGAATAGAGCGAATAAGGCGAGGCGCGCCCGACAATCCGGGCTGACCCCTTGTAGAGCTTCACCATGGCCGTTCCGGTCACGTGTTCCTGGCTTTTGTCGATCAGCGCCTGCAACATTTCGCGCTCCGGCGCGAACCAGACGCCGTTATAAATCAGCTCGGCATAGCGCGGCGCCAGCTCGTCCTTCAGATGCGCCGCGCCGCGATCAAGCGTAATTTGCTCGATACCGCGATGCGCCTCCAAAAGGATCGTCCCGCCTGGCGTTTCATAGATCCCGCGCGACTTCATGCCGACAAAGCGGTTTTCGACAAGGTCGAGCCGACCGATCCCGTGCTTGCGGCCATACGCGTTGAGTTTTGTCAGCAGCGCCGCCGGCGACAGCGCCTCGCCGTTCACCGAGACCGCATCGCCGCGCGCAAAGCCGATCTCGATCACTTCGGGCGCGTCCGGCGCGTCTTCCGGATTGACCGTACGCTGATAGACATAATCGGGGGCAGGCGCGGCCGGGTCTTCAAGCACCTTTCCTTCCGACGAGGTGTGCAGAAGATTGGCGTCGACCGAAAACGGCGCCGCGCCGCGCTTGTCTTTGGGGATTTCGATCTGGTGGTCTTCGGCCCAGGCGATGAGCTTTTCGCGGCTCGTCAAATCCCATTCGCGCCACGGCGCAATCACCTTGATGTCGGGATTGAGCGCATAGGCGTTGAGTTCGAACCGCACCTGATCATTGCCCTTGCCGGTCGCCCCGTGGGCGATTGCATCGGCCCCGGTCTCATGGGCGATTTCGACAAGCCGCTTGGCGATCAGCGGACGGGCAATGGCCGTGCCCAGAAGGTAAAGCCCTTCATACAGGGCGTTGGCGCGAAACATCGGGAAAACGTAATCGCGGACGAATTCCTCTCGCAGATCTTCTATATAAATTTCTTTAACGCCTGCGCGTTCAGCCTTGCGCCGGGCCGGTTCAAGCTCTTCTTCCTGGCCGAGATCGGCGGTGAAGGTGACGACCTCACAACCATATTCTTCATTCAGCCATTTCAAAATAACCGAGGTGTCGAGCCCGCCCGAATAGGCGAGGACGACTTTTTTCACTTCGCTCAGTTGCGCCATTTTGGGCTTTTCCTTTGCGCGTTTGGCGTTTTTGACCGGCCCCGCCATAGCCGAAGACGGGCCGGCGGCGAAGCGTTTTTTGAACTTATACGGACCTGCATGGGGAAGAACCCATGCAGGCCAACCGGTCCTCGCTTCGCTGCGGACGGGCGGTCGCCCTTGCCAGGCTGCGGTGAGTCAAGGTCATCGCAGCCTGGTACTGGTATTCGCCGCCGCCGGCGTGCATTCATTCACAATGTCAAAGAGCGCACACGCCGCCCGAAAGCGGGTGATGACGCTATTCTAAGGTCAGACCACCAGGTGTCGGATAACTATGCCCGCAGTTTTTCATAACCTATTGCAGGGGCTTGTCTTTTCGCCTTGATAGGGCGCGCGCATGAGTATCGGTTTCAAGAGCCTGTCTGCGCGCGTTCCGGATCGTTGCGCCAGGCGATGTAAGAAACCACCACGCCGATGACGCCGCTGGCGATCAGGCCGGCGACCAGCACAATGATGCCGACCTGCGCGTCGTGCAAAAAGCCGGCAGCGGCGGCGCCGATCCCGGTCAGAACGAACAGCCAGCCAGTCGTCCGGTTCGCCATGACCCAGGCATGTTCGCTGGAGAGCGACCACGGGGTTCTGACGCCGAGGAACCATGTCGACCGGCTTTTGGCGACGAAATTGCCGAGCACGACGATCAAAATCGATATCGGATAGAGAACCCAGCCCGGCTGCAACTGAACGCCGCGCACCGCCGTAACGACGATAACGCCGTGCAAGAGCGCCATCACCACGACGGTTCCGATCCACGCCGTCAGAAACAGTCCGCGCGAACGCCTGACATTCTCCTGGCGCGGATCGATTGCCGGAATCATCGCGAACAAGGCGGCGATCGCCAAAATGGCGAGCGGGAACCCGATCAGCACGTGATTGCGCGGCGAGAATCCGTCGGCCTCGCCGGCAAGATTCCAGTGGCGCGCCATCATCGTATTTTCGGGAATGTTCACCCAGCCATAGGCGGAGATCGCGATCATGGCGATCAGCGCCAGAATGCTGGAGATAAGACCTGTACGGATCATGACTTCCTCCCTTTGGGTTTTGAGGCGGCCTTTCGCGGCGCTTCAGGCGCGCCGACGCCCAGCATATTCATCAGACTTGAAAGCGCCTCTTCGGCGACCGACAGATTGATGCGATAGATCAGACTGGTTCCCTGCCGCTCGACGCTGACAAGGCCGGCTTCGCGCAACACCGCGAAATGACCCGACAGGGTCGGCTTGGCGAGATCGAACGCATCCGCCAGTTCGCCCGCCGTATGGGCGCGCTTGCGCAGCATTGCGAGGATTTTTCTGCGCACCGGATGCGCGAGGGCCCGATAAACGTCCGTCATATTTCGGTATTTAGGGAATTACCAAATTACTGTCAAGGGACGGCCGGCCGGCCGCATGCACGACTCACCTTCAGCCCTGCGAGCAGAAGCGCACGCCGACCTGTTCCTTCCCTTTTCAAGGCAGAGCAATCGCATTTGGCGCGCGTGGTCCCCTCACCCGAAATCCCTGCGGGATTTCGACCTCTCCCAAGGGAGAGGTGACGCATGGCGCTGCTGCAAATTTACCTCTCCCTCGGGAGAGGTCGAAATTGACGAAGTCAATTTCGGGTGAGGGGTCGTGCTATAGCATCAGACGATAAATCGGGATCGCCCGATGCTATCGTTTTCTTTGTGGTCGCGCCGGTTTCGCGAAAAACCGGATTCCACTTTTTCGCCCGGCGCTCTAGTCAACCCGGCCACGGCGCTGCGCCTTCACCTCGCCGCGGCGGCGCTTGTCTTCGAGGCGTTTTTTCTTTTGCGCCCTTGGAACCCGCGTCGGCTTGCGCATACGCACCGGTTCGGCCGCTTGCGCGATCAGCGCGGCGAGCCGCTCGCGCGCATCCTCGCGGTTGCGCTCCTGGGTGCGAAAGCGGCGCGCATCGATAACAATCACGCCGTCCTTAGTCATGCGCCGCCCGGCGCAGGATTTAAGTCGCGCTTTGA
>JAJFFW010000038.1 GCA_021776435.1 Parvularculaceae bacterium
ATGGAAGACCTTTTCAGAGTCACCTGCAAGGGAAGAAGGGCGGCTGATCCTGTTATCGACGGGCGGTGCGATTCCGCTCTACGATTTCAACTTCCACCCCAGTGATCTCGTCATGGTCGGACGAGAGAGCGCCGGCGTTCCCAAAGAGGTCAGTGATCATTGCGAGGCGAGCCTGAGGATCCCCATAGCAGCGGCCGCTCGTTCTTTGAATGTGGCGGTCGCCGGCGCTGTGGCCCTCTCAGAAGCGAGAAGGCAAATTGGCTGGGAGACATAGGGACTTCATCCGAAGGCACGAATGGCGACATAATTGCCCGCAGTGCAGAGGCGCATTTGTGCTAGCGCTCAGACGCTTACCCAATTGATGAATGTGGAATCAAAACCATGAAACAGTCTATTATCTATATCGCACTTGTCGTTCGTGATTATGATGAAGCTATTGCGTTTTATACTGAAAAATTAAGTTTTACGCTGGTGGAAGACACCTATCAGCCTGAACAAGATAAGCGCTGGGTCGTGGTGGCGCCACCGGGATCGTCCGGAACCGCACTATTATTGGCCAAGGCGTCAACCACTGAACAGCGGCCCTATATTGGCAACCAGGCCGGAGGGCGCGTGTTCCTCTTCCTCAACAGCGATGATTTCTGGCGCGATTATAATGCGATGACAGCAAACGGCGTTCAATTTGTCCGTGAGCCCAAACAGGCAGATTATGGCATGGTCGCGGTGTTTGAGGATCTCTACGGAAATCGCTGGGACCTGCTTCAATTGAACCCGGGTCATCCTTTATCTTCATAAATTCACCTAAGATTTGGAAGTGCCGCTTGATTGGGTTGTGTCCTAAGCGTCCCCGCCCTAAAGCCTATAGATGTGGCGAATAGCGTCAGCAGCGTTGTCACTATCCAGCATGAGTTGGAACAACCCTGACGTGGCTGCACAAGCAGCTGCCGCCTCTTCATCGTTTTTTGGCTTTTGGCCTCCCACATTGATGAGACCAATCAAGTCATCTCCAAGCACTTCATAAACATGTTCACCAGCGCGTTTGACGGTAAGCAGCGCGGCTTGCTCATCGTAGACAGGAATCTGCTCAAAGGCGTTATTAACAACAAGAGCCGCCGCTTCTTGCTGCACCTGGTGACGAGTGCCCCCAAACTTAGCTTTCAGCTCGGGTAACTCGATGCCTGATAAGGACGACGGATCATAAAAAAAGCGGTGACAGAACTGAGGATCAGCCAGTTTGAGATAATTCATCAGATCGACCACAACTGATGTAAAGGCGATTATGTCTTCATCTCTACCGCGTGCAAGGTAATAAGATAACCGTGATGAAACTTGCTCATAAGTAATCGAGAACGCAGATTTACGGGCTTTTTTTGCATCGGTCTCATTTTCTAAAATTTGTAAAAGATCCGTTCGAAATTCTCCTTCGAGCATTGGCTCCTTATCAAGGATCGCCTCGAGAAGCGGGTCCGTGCGCAATTCAGCGATGATGTCTTCGATCGCTTTTTCTGATGACGATTTGCCGACCAGCGCGCTGACATGATCGCCGATATACGGTTTTAACAACGGCTCAGCGACATTATAGCCAATAACGACTCCGGCGACGGTGAATATCGTCGCCGTCATCTTGCCGATTTTCATCTTCTGGAACGGCGCCGCCAAAAGCGCTCCCACAAGCGCTCCCACGCCACCGCCAATAGCGCCGTAAATTGCGGCGTTAAAAATATTTGACCAATCCATGTTTGCCCCACCTTTGTTTTTCAAAAGCATGGCCAACAAATCGCTTTATTGCAATTCCTTTATGAGCAATTGCTGTTCGGGGTCACACTTGACGCCTTCATGGCCTAAAGGCTTAAAGTCAGAACCTATTTGCGAATAGGGCGTAAGCAATCGTGACCGACATCGACCGAAAACAAACCGCCAAGGCGTGGTTCGAGGACTTGCAGGGTCGGCTCATCGCGGCGTTCGAGGCGCTCGAGGACCAGGCCGGCGCGCCCTATGCGAGCATGCCGGCCGGGCGCTTCGAGAAAACGCCGTGGAAGCGCGGCGCCGGAGCGTTTTCCGGAAAAGCAGTCCTTCGTGACGCCTCCCCCGGATCAAGTCCGGTGGAGGCTCCTCAGGATGAAGCCGATTTTCCGAAAGAAAACGCGACAAAACAAAATTCCATAGACCAGGGCGGCGGCGTGATGGCGATGATGCATGGACGCGTCTTCGAGAAAGTCGGCGTTCACGTTTCAACCGTTCACGGTGAATTTTCCGAAGAATTTCGTGCGCAAATTCCGGGCGCAAACGAAGACCCGCGGTTCTGGGCTTCCGGCATTTCGCTGATCGCGCATACACGCAATCCGCATGCCCCCTCTGCACATATGAATACGCGCATGATTGTAACCACCAAGGGATGGTTCGGCGGTGGTGGCGACCTCAACCCGATGCTGGACGCTTATCGCAGCGAGACCCATGAGGACACGCTGGCTTTTCACGCGGTCCTCAAATCCGCCTGCGATGCGCATGACGCGGCCTATTATCCGCGCTTCAAAAAATGGTGCGACGAGTATTTCTATCTGCCGCATCGCGGCGAGCCGCGCGGCGTCGGCGGGATTTTCTATGACCGCCATGACAGCGGCGACTGGGAGGCCGATTTCGCCTTCACGCGCGATGTCGGGCGGGCTTTTCTCGATAGTTACCCGGCGCTGGTCGCCAACCGCATGAACACGCCGTGG
>JAJFFW010000039.1 GCA_021776435.1 Parvularculaceae bacterium
GGAAGAAGGCACGGTCGCTATCAAGCCGCGCCCGCCCCGCAAGCGGCGTCTTGACGCCTTTGGCGATGCTATTCGCGGTCTTATTGGCGCCAAGCCTGATATGACGCTTGAAGAGATATCCGCGCGGTTGCTTGCCGATCATGATGTACAGGGCGTCGACGTCAACGATTGATCTTCGCCGCGCGCTCAGACGGCGGGATTTCATCCCGCCCTACTGACGCTCCCCTTCTTGACCGCACGCCAAAGACAGTTCAATGCCGTTCCATGACCGCATCCATTCGCATATGTGTCGATGCGCCGCTTGCTGAGGGCGAAATTGTGTCCCTGACCGGCGGGCAGGTGCATTACTTGCGGTCGGTTATGCGGCGCGGCATTGGTGACGATGTTCATGTGTTCAACGCGCGTGACGGAGAATTTGCTGCGCAAATCACGCACCTCGACAAGAAGGCAGGTGAGGTGCGTGTTGAGGAGCAATTGCGTGCGCCAGCGGTCGAACCCGATCTCTGGCTTCTCAATGCGCCGGTGAAACGTGCGGCTTTTGAATTGATCGCACAAAAAGCAACCGAGCTTGGCATCTCGAAACTCGTTCCGGTGATCACCGAGCGCACTGTTGTCTCCCGCGTGAATGAAGAGCGGTTGAAAGCGATCACGATGGAAGCGGCTGAACAATGCGAGCGGTTATCAGTGCCGACGATCGCAACTGCGCAAAAGCTCACCACTGTGCTCGATGACTGGCCGCAGGACCGGCGGTTGGTTTATTGCGATGAGGCGGGGGACGATCCTGAACGAGAATGGGGAGGCCCGGCTGGCCGCGCCGGCCCGATCATAGACACCCTCGCAGCATTTCAGGGAAATTCTTCGCCATGGGCGCTGCTGATCGGCCCTGAAGGTGGATTTTCACCGGCCGAACGGACACATCTTCGAGAGTTGGATTTCGTTGTCCCGGTGAGCCTCGGACCGCGAATTTTGCGGGCGGATACTGCCGCGATAGCGGCGTTAGCGCTCTGGCAAGCTGTTTTAGGAGATTGGCGAAGCAGGTAATCTATTGTTAAGCGCAGAGAAAATTACTTGGCGTGAGGCTTCGCCCTCGTTAGAGGGTTCTTATTATCAAGTTGCTTCGGCTTCGGGAGACAGACGTGACCACTGCAAAAGCCCAGGACGCTGACGCGGCGCCGATAGAAAATATTGCTCAGCTTACAGCCTATTTCGCATCCGGATCAAAGCCGAAAGATCAATGGCGGATTGGCACGGAGCATGAAAAATTCGTTTTTTGTCGCAAATCCTTGAAGCCTGCCGCTTATGAAGGCGAGTCTGGCATTCGCGCAATTCTCGAAACGATGGCGAACACGACCGGCTGGGATCTCGTTATGGAAGGCAATTATCCGATCGGCCTCACATGCGACGGCGCGTCTGTTTCGCTGGAGCCCGGAGGGCAATTCGAGTTGTCGGGCGCGCCGCTCGAAACGGTGCACGAGACCTGCGATGAGGTGCACGCCCATCTTGCCGCCGTTAAAAAGATCGCCGACCCGATGGGCGTCGCCTTTCTCGGTATGGGGCATGCACCCACATGGAAGCGGTCTGAAATACCGTTCATGCCCAAGGCACGCTATGATATTATGCGCCGTTATATGCCGCTGCGTGGTGATCTAGGCCTCGATATGATGCATCGAACATGCACTATTCAGGTCAATCTTGATTATGCCTCGGAAGCGGACATGGTGGCGAAATTCAGAACGTCGCTGGCGCTTCAACCGATCGCGACAGCTTTGTTCGCCAATTCCGGCTTGGTTGAAGGCAAGAATACCGGATGGGCGTCGTGGCGTGCGCATATCTGGACAGATACAGACCCTGACCGGACCGGGCTTCTTGATTTTGTTTTTGAAGACGGATTCGGATTTGAGCGGTATGCAGAATATATGCTTGATGTTCCGATGTATTTTGTGCGTCGCGAGGGTCGGTATATCGACGTGGCTGGTCAGTCATTCCGTGATTTTATCGAAGGAAAATTACCGGCGCTCCCTGGCGTGCGGGCGACCATGAGCGATTGGGAAGATCATCTCTCAACGGCGTTTCCGGAAGTGCGATTAAAAACATTTCTTGAGATGCGCGGAGCGGACGCCGGCCCGTGGTCACGCATTTGTGCGCTGCCGGCGTTATGGGTTGGGCTTCTTTATGATGACACAGCATGCGCCGCGGCCTGGGACATCGCTAAGGGCTGGTCCCAGGAAACGCGCGAGGCGTTGCGGTCCGATGCGGCGCAATTCGGCTTTAAGGCGAAGGTGGGAAAACGCTCTGTTCAAGAGATTGCGCTTGAAACATTGGATATTGCACAAGCAGGCTTAAAGCGACGCGCCAGGCCGGGCAAACGCGACGCCGACGAAACCAGCTTTCTCGACCCCCTTCGCGAAATCGCCGAAAGCGGCGTCACCATGGGCGAGCATACGGTGGATCATGTCTTTAATGACCTTGGCGGCGACCCGCGAGCGTTGTTTGAAGAATGTGCATTCTGATCAAAGACGCCCTGAGCAATGACCGAACCGATTGACGTTTTTGGTGATGTGTCCAAGGCGTGCGATGAATTGTCGGCGCGCGATAAAGCGCTTGCCCGCGCTATAGAGACGATCGGCGCCCCCCATATTCGCCGTCGACCGGGCGGGTTTGCAGGCTTGTTTCGCATCATCGTCGAACAACAGGTGTCGGTGGCGAGCGCTCAGGCGATCTGGGGGCGTTGCCAACAGGGCTTGGACGTCGTTACGCCCGCTGAAGCGCTCAAGCAGGGTGAGGCCGGGCTTAAGACATTCGGACTCTCGGGACCCAAAGCGCGTTACGTGATGTGCCTGGCCGAAGCGATTGATAGCGGCGCGGTGGATCTTGAAAATCTGCCTGACTTAGACGATGCGAACGCTTCTGTGACCCTGCAATCGATCAAAGGCGTTGGTCCTTGGACGGCGGCGATTTACCTGCTTTTCTGCGAGGGCCGAGTCGATATCTGGCCGCCCGGAGATGTCGCACTGCTCGGCGCTTATAAGGTAGCGCGCAGGTACGGGCGCAAACCGGTCATGAAAGAACTCGATGGCAAATCGTCCAATTGGTCGCCGTGGCGGGGCGTCGCCGCCCATACGCTTTGGACCTATTACGCCCATATCCGAAATCGAACACCGATCTAGGCCTGCGCTGGCGAAAACGGCCTGAAATCGCGTTTCGAATTGCGCCCCTGTGTTTTCCCCAGATTTGGGCTATGCTGTCCCAGACACAGAGGAGGTGCGGTTTTCAAAGACTCTGTTTTGGGTTTGAAAGAGGCGACTGCCGAGGGCAGGGGGCGTTGGTGATGCATACCGCCAGGCATACTCCAGACGGCTGTCCGGCTTTGGTGCTCAATGCGGATTTTCGTCCTCTGAGCTATTTTCCTTTATCGCTCTGGGCGTGGCAGGATGCCCTGAAAGCCGTCTTTTTGGAACGCGTCGCCGTGGTCGCCGAATATGAAACGACCGTGCGAAGCCCCAGTTTTGAGATGCGGCTTCCGTCTGTTGTTTCCTTGAAAACCTATGTCCAGCACGCGCGTTCACCGGCTTTTACACGGTTCAATGTTTTCCTGCGCGACAGTTTTGCCTGCCAGTATTGCGGCAATACCGCGCGCGAGCTTTTGACGTTTGATCATGTCATTCCGCGTTCGCGGGGCGGGCGCACCACCTGGGAGAACATTGTCGCAGCGTGCAGCCCCTGCAACATCAAAAAGGGCGGACGAATGCCGACGCACGCACAGATGTTTCCGGCCCGAAAGCCGTTCCGTCCGAATATGTATGAACTGAATGACCGTGGGCGTGCGTTTCCACCCCATTATCTCCACCAGAGCTGGCAGGATTTTCTCTATTGGGACAGCGAATTGGAGCCTTAATTTTTCGGTCACGACAGCGAAGGTCGTTGTCGGTTCATGGTGCATCGCCTATTGTTTCAATGGTTGGGAAGCTTTCGGGAGGATCGGATATGAAAACCGTCACCATGTCGCGACGTGAAATCGTTCGGGGACTTGCCGCAGGCAGCGTTGTCGTTCTTGCGCCTGGCTGCGCTTATAATGAGGAATTGGGCCGCAGCCAGCTCTTGTTCGTGTCTTCCGGCCAAATGGCGCAGCTCGCCTCGTCGGCCTGGACCGACCTGAAAAAGCAGGAAAAAACCACTAACAATCCAAAATATGTCAGCCGGATGAACCGCGTAGCGCCGAAGATTATTGCAGCGGCAGGCGGTGATCCATCGAAATGGGAAGTTCAGGTTTTTGATTCCGAACAGCTCAACGCTTTTGCATTGCCCGGTGGTAAGATCGGGTTTTATTCCGGCATTCTCGACATCATGGAAAATGACGCGCAGATCGCGGCTGTGATGGGTCACGAGGTTGCACATGTGAACTTCAACCATTCGGGTGAACGCTACAGCCAGTCGTCGTTGGCGACGGCGGGGCTTACTGTTACTCAGGTCGCAGTTTCCGGCAGTCAGTATTCAGGCCAGATCATGGGTGTTTTAGGATTGGGAGCGCAACTCGGTGTCATCCTTCCGTTCTCGCGCCGCCATGAGCTCGAAGCCGATAAGTTCGGTCTGCGCTATATGGATCGGGCCGGTTATGACCCGAACGAAGCGGTCAGATTCTGGACGCGTATGTCGGCACAGAAAACGGGCGCTCCGCCAGAGATCCTTTCGACGCACCCTTCAGATGCGACCAGAATTGCGCAATTACAGCGCGAGATTGCTCTACTCGGCAAATCTTAGCGAAGTCAATGGCTCCCCAGCCTGCACGCTTGCAATACGCAAAGTGCGGCGATAGGTTCCGGCCCTCGCCGGTTGCGCATATGCGTGTCCGCTTTGCCGCCTTAGCTCAGTTGGTTAGAGCGCTTGATTGTGGATCAAGAGGTCCCCCGTTCAATCCGGGGAGGCGGTACCATCCTTCATTGATTTTTCCACTACGATGCTTGTCGATAACCGCGCCCAACCCAAGGCTGCGGCGATGAATGCACGCGGCGATCGCGCGTGCAGCCGGAAAATTACGCCTGGGGCGGTGCGCTGAAGCTTTGCCAGCTCTTTCAGTCGTGTGTCGCCATAAAGGTGGATTTCGCGCCACCGCCAGAGATCGACATTTCGCGTCAAATCTACAAAGAGAGTCGCGCCGCGAACTGAAAAATCTGTGGGATGCCCACATTTGCGCTCATCTATAGCATCGGGCGATAAATCAGGATCGCCCGATGCTATAGTTTTCTTTGTCGTCGCGCCAGTTTTGCGAAAAACCGGATTCCACTTTTTCGCCCGGCGCTCATCTAGGGCGATATGTAAAATTCGATGCTGATGATGGTGAAGAGTATTTATTTTGATCGGCAAGAAACTGCCGATGAGAAAACCAATCCGTCCGGAAATTGATAATATCATTCGGAGTATTTGGCGGCTTAACGGAACGCGGTCTTGTTGTTCATCATTATATTTCGAAAAAGGCGCGGCAAGTAAGTCAACAATCCCTGCAATGATTAAACCCCGCGGATTTGCAGCGGTTGATCTGAATAGTCTACCGCGCTGGAGATGGCTGATGTATTCACGTTTTAACAAATATAGCGGGTGATATTTTTCTTTGGGTGTGAAGTGATCAACCTCGCACTCTACGGCGTAATAGATGCTTGGCGTATATTTTACCGCGAGCCGGTATCTTAGGGCGAACTCAAACTCTTCGAGAAAGCCAAGGCGTTTTCCCTTCATTCCCAGATTGCATTGAAAGCCACCGATGTCGTCGAAGATTTTCCTGCGTACGACAAAATTTCCACCGCTGGCGCTGCCGCCGATCATTCGGCCGCTGCTTCCTTGTTTTCTTCGCGTCACATAGTCTTGCGGCAACCAGTCGGGCGGTTTCGTATTGAACTGGGCCGCGACCGGTCCGGCGACGATATCTGGCGCGTGCTCCTCCAAGATTTTACGTAGCTCCGGAAAGTAAGACGCAACCAAGCGAACATCGTCATCGAAAAAAAGAATGTAATCTGTTTGAAGGGCCGCTATTGCTGCGTTCCTCGCCGCACTCAAGCCTGGTGTTTCTTCTCTTAGATATGTTGCGACGGTGCGCTCCTTATACTTTGTGACGATGTTTGCGCTTGTTTGCGTAGGACCATTATTGACAACGACGATTTTATCTGGCGCGCCGTACGCGCCTGTTGGAAGTAAGCTTTCAAACAACCCTTGCAATAGCTCTGCGCGGTTATAGGTGCAGATCGCCAGGCCGAGCGTTGGAGTTAAGTTTTCGATCATAATAGAGCCTCACCACTGATCAGGCGGCGCCATTTTGTGACACGTGTACGGACCTCCCACTCGCCAAACAAATCTTTCTCATGAGTTTCTGCGTTAAAAAAATACTTTTCCTGGAACTGCGCTCGTAAACGATGTCGCCAGCGCGGCGTGATCATGCAAGTCACAGCGCTTGCCCATGCGGACGACGTCGACCTTTGTTTCGGTGGGAATTGCGCCGCAGTTTCGGCGAGATCAGTGATCAAATCAGCGATCATTTGTGCAGCACTGGGATATGCGCCGACGCGAAAGCTATCGACGGCCCAATCCTGAAGGCTTTGTGTGCCAGAATAATCATAGGCGCCCAGCGCAGCACTCAGCATTTTCAGGCGACCAGAGATGAGCGGTATCTTCTCGGCCCATGAATAACGCAAAGATGGCGGCGGCGGCGACGATTCCGCTCGATAAACCGGCTTTCCCGCGATGGCGGCTTCCACAAGGGATGTGCTATTTGAAGAGATTACAATGTCGCTCGCCAATACCCATTCGCGAACACTGTGATCTTTCAGGATGTGAAGGCCTTTTGGAATTTCGCCGATCCCACTTGCGATGAAGGATTCCAAACCGCAGCTTGAAACCGCTGGTCGCGGGCGAAGAATGATTTCCACTTCGCCGGTGCGCGCCAGCGCCGCCAACCACCTGGCGGTTATGGTAAGCGTCTCTTCGCAATAATCGCGTTGCGCGCGTAATACACCTTCACTAACGCCCTGCTGGGTCAGAACGCGAAGCCGTGCGTTCGTCATGAAGGCCCAGCGGAAGTTTTCAGGAAACAATATCCATCGTTTGTCAGTATCTAAACCATGATGACGCGCTAGCATTTTCCTGTCAGGGTAATAATCGCGAAGGGAATCCGTGTAAAGATCGAACAATGGATGACCGCAAATATGAATTTGCGACTCGTGTACACCATGCGTCCGAAGGTAATCCCCGTACCAATCGCTCCAAGCAATATGATGAACGCGCTCTCGCGTAAAACGATCACGAGGCCGTTTCAAAGTTTGCTGTGAACCATACAGGATTTGCTCCCATGCGAGATTTAACCAGGTCGCCTTCGGCCAGGCGCGAGTATAATCTCGCGCCGCCGGTTCATTTTCTTCGTAGAAAAATGGAGTAATCACAACCTTTGGGGAAACTGAAGCAATTAACCGTTGTGTTTCCGTATAGAAATTTGCGATCTCGATGCGCAGGTTTGGGTTGTGTCTCAGAGCAAGCGCCTTGATTAGTGCGGCGACATCCAGCTCCCGATCCACATGCTCCACAAGAATGAGCGCATCGAGTGATTTCACGGGGTGGCTCCGATGACAGATTTGATAAACCGTGTTTCGTTCAACTCCCATGCGAGAGCGGGGCTAGCCTCCTTCAAAGCCGGCGCCCAGTCTTTCTTTGGGCGATCGAGCACTTTGTTTATGGCAATCGCCATTTCTTCCGGCCCGGGATCATGAAAACAAATCCCGATCTTCAGGTCGCGAATAAGCGGCTCGATCGTCGGTAATGCCGGTGCTACAATCGGAAGGCCGGCAAATACATAATCGGAAAGCTTACCTGGCGCCGCGTAAATGTTGTTGAGGACCTCATCGCTATAGATCGCGATGCCGAGATCTGCTCCGAGCGCCCACTTGATAACAGACGCCTCAGGGACAGGCGGTAAGATGAACAACTTTCCCGCCGCTACAGCTGCGGTTGTGAATTCTGCTTCATGACTGCGCCACCAGTCTTTCTGCGGCCCCATGAAGACCATGACTCGCTTTTCCGGTAACAAAAGCGCGGCCTGTGCGAGGTCATCGAGCCATCTGCCAGGCCCCAGGACTCCGGCATACAGGGCGATGCGTGTTTCGGGAGAAACGCCGATCATTGTTCGCAAGTCGCCATGATCATCTGGCGCCATGGCGGTCGAATTTCTTCGGGGTTTATAATTTGGAACAATGGAGACGGGGCCTTTATGTCCGCGCCGGTGATAAACATGCGCGCGCTCAGTATTCTGTGTTATGAGCATATCAACGCCAAGTTGTAAGATAACGCGCTCGACAGTGATGATAAAACGAGATGCTTGCGCGGCTTGTTCTCCATAAAGTTCAAATGGATAATAAACAAACCGCCGTCCGGTTATTCGCGCGCTGATGAAAGAAAATAGCATCGACTGAGGCCGTGAGGAGATGACGATATCGCTCTCATTACGAAAAATCGCGGCGGCGCCTTTTATGTGGGTGATCCAGAAATCAACGGCATCATGACGAAGTCGCATGAGGCGTGAAAAGAACTTCAATAGACCGCGTGGCGGCGCTCCCTTCGCTTTCTTATCAATATATGCGCACACAGATTCGTAACGCATATTCATTTTTAAACGTGAAAAAGGAGAAATACGGTCGCGCTCTTCGGCATGCGGTTTATCAGCGCCGTCAATGAGTAACACTTTAAATCCGCACCTTCGCAAAGTCTCTGCACCAATCTGAATGAATGGATGGCGGGCGCTATCGCGGTCGTATATCCAGACGATCTGAATCGGCGTCATAATAACCTGCATGTTTTTAACGCATCTGCGATGCGCTTGCTCGCCTGGCCATCCCCAAACGCCGAGCAGGGGCGTGACATGCGTTTACGCAACGCGCGATCGACGCTGAGCGCCATAAGCTTACGATAAATGCCCTGAGCATCGGCTCCAGTGAGCACGGCGTTGCCATTGGTCAAGACTTCAGGGCGTTCCGTTGTTTCACGCATGACAATAATCGGTTTGCCGAGGGCGGATCCTTCCTCTTGAATGCCGCCGCTATCCGTCAGGAGAATGTCGGCTTCATCCATGGCGGCGATGAGATCGGTGTAGGAGAGGGGACCGGTCAGCAACACGCCGGGCGTGTCCGAGAGCATGGCGCGAACCGGCTCTCGGATGGCGGGGTTTGGGTGCACAGGAAAAATGAATCGCGCCGTCGGCTGGTCTTGAACAAATTTTGTGATTGCAGAACAGACTTCTTTGACGCCCATATCGAAATTTTCGCGCCGATGCATGGTGATCAAGACCAGTGGTTCACCCGATGCAACGTCACTCAGCCAATCGGGGCGAGGCAGAGCGCCGCTGGAGATTCTCTCGCGTATGGTGAGCATGGAATCAATTCCCGTATTTCCGGTCATATAAATATTGCTGGCGGGGATGTTTTCTTTTTGCAACGCATTTGCAGCGCGCTCTGTCGGTGCGAAATGGAGAGTCGCCATCCGGCTAATCAGGCGCCGGTTCATTTCCTCGGGATAGGGAGAAAACGGATTATCCGTCCTCAATCCGGCTTCTACATGGGCGATAGGAACGCCTGAATAGAAAGCGGCCAGAGCGGCGGCGAAGGCTGTGGTCGTATCCCCTTGCACCAGCACCAAATCGGTGTGCTCGGCGATCAAAATGGCGCCAATCTGTTTTGTGACGGCAGAAGCGATATCTATGGAAGTTTGCTCAGCCGTCATTAAATCCAGATCTATATCGGGATCGAGGTCAAAAAATGCGAGCATATTGCGCGACATTTCGCGATGTTGGCCGGTGTGGCATATCCGGCACTGGAATGCGCTGCGGTCTGCGCGCATTGTACGGATCAATGGCGCGAGCTTGACGATTTCAGGGCGAGTGCCAAATACAATCAAAATCCGCATCGGTTTCACCGGCTTAGTCGAGCACAGCGTGTCATCTTCGCACTGCGCGAAGCGTGTCATGAAAACTCTCCGTCAAGTCAGCACTATCCATTGCGGCGGTTACGAAGCTAAACCCTTCGCTGAGGCGCCGCGCCGCGAGGGTGCGTTCTGCCTGAATACCTGCAGCGATGTCCGCTTGCTTGCAGGCGCCAACGACCATTTTTAAAGCGTCCTGAAATGCCGTATCGGGATTATCGCGGGCGGGAGGCAAGCCAAGAGCAAGTGACAAATCCGCAGGCCCAACGAAAAGACCTGAAACCCCGGGAGTTCGAGCGATCTCGGACAAATCCGTCAGAGCCCCCATGGTTTCGATCATCGGAAGGATGCAGGCGTCATCATTGGCTTGCGCCATATAGTCACGGCGGCTTCGTCCACGAATCGCCCGTATTGGCCCAAAGCTTCGTCTTCCGTTTGGCGGGTAAAGACAGGCGCTGACGATATCAGCGGCGTCGTCGGCGCTTTCGACCATGGGGACAATGACCGCCGCCGCTCCGTAATCGAGAAGTTTTCCAAGACGTGCGGGGTCTTTCCAGCCCGCCCTGGCGACGGGAGACGCGCCTGTCGCTTCGATGGCGCGAAATAAATCTGCGCCCATAGCTTCGTCGATCAGGCCATGTTGGAAATCGACAACCACGAAGTCGAAATCTGCCTGCCCGGCAATCTCGGCTATCGCCATGCAGGGCAAATTGCACCAAGCGCCGATGAGGTCGTCACCAGCTTTCATCCGTGTCTTCAAGGGGTTGGTCATATTCCAGCTTTCACAAACCACAACTATGGGTAGAGGTACATGACATGAAATGAAAACCGCTACAACATAGGAAATGCAACAGATTTACCAAGTTTTTTCTTTTTTAATTTAAGGGTTTTGAAGTCACCCGGACCTTGGTATGTAACTCTAGGTTGTTAGTGATTCGATGAGGATGTCCGATGAATATCGAGATTACCAAGGAAATGATTTCCTATATTGCGAATGTTCGCGCCACTGGGCCGCTGCAGACGAAAGACGAGCGGACTGCGGCAAGCAAGCTCGTGGAATTGCTCGGGTTTAAGAGCCACCACGACCACCAGAAGAACTGGGACACACTGAAATGTCTTGCCTATATGTTGGGTGAGACGACTGAGAAGGGCCCCGTGCTTGATGCTGGTTCCGGGGCGAAGGCCGTTGTGCTGCGGTGGCTGCATACGCTTGGCTTTAGAGCGCTGTATGCCTGTGACATTATTCCCGCCAGCACGAAACTACTCGATCCATTGGGCATTCAATTTACCCAACAGGATCTCACCGCCACGACCTATCCTGACAATTTTTTTCAGGCTGTGACTTCGATTTCGGTGATTGAACACAATGTGCCGCTGGAGAAATTTGTTGTGGAAATGCACAGGATCCTCCAACCGGGCGGATTGCTCTTAGTCTCCACCGATTATTGGCCGGATCCAGTCGATTGCTCAGGAATTTACCCTTATGGGGAGGAAGCCGGCGAGATGAAGCTCTTTAGCGCCGAGACCATTACGGATTTTATCGAGCTCGCCGAGCGCGCATCGTTCGAGCTTTGTGAGACGCCGTTTTTCGACGCAAAGGAACGGGCTGTCCGGTGGGATCGCGTTGACCGTGAGTATACGTTCTTCTTTCTAGCGTTCCGGGAAAAGTAAAACTTTATGGAATGGGCGCTCATCTGCGCCCGTTAGCCGTGCCGATGATGTGTCGGTGAAATAGGAGTTCGGCTTGGCGGCATCGCAACAGATATTAGAACCAGCGCCTCAAGAGCCGTCGCTTGACGAAGGTGGAATGGCGGATTTATGGCGCGCTTTCGAAGAGGTCGGCTTTAAACTGCTCGATATCGGCGCGCGCGGGGGGAGCCTGCCATGGCTCGCGTTTTTTGCTCCGTTTTCAACATATTATGGTTGCGAACCAGATATATCTGCGGCGGCGGGCTTGCGCCATGTTCTCCGCAAGAAGAATCCTTGGCGCGATACAGTCATTATTCCGGAGGCCATGGCCTCGGCTCCTGGACCTGCGACGCTCTACTTAACGCGCCATCCAGGATTCAGTTCCGTTTTAGAGCCCAACATGGAAATTGTTCGCAAGTTTGGCCTTGAGGAAGAGTTTACTGTCGAGGACACGATTCAGGTGCCGACGATCACCATGCAGGGGGCAGCCGAAAAATACGGATTTGAAGATGTCAGCTTTATCAAACTTGATACACAGGGCAGTGAACTTGATATTCTGAAGTCAGGCGCAGATCTTCTCAAAGGTCCGGTGCAAGGCGTGTTTGTCGAAGCTGAGTTTCGGCCGTTCTATAAGCGTCAACCGCTTTTTTCCGACGTGGAGAGATTCCTTCGCAGGGCAGGCTTTGAGTTAATCCGTATGGATCCGGTATCGCGTCGGCGGACCAGCACGAATTTACGATTGGGGTATTCGCGCCACGAGCTGACCTGGGCCCATGCTCTTTTCATTAAGACCCAACTGAATCCAAATCATCTTGATAAAAAAACACATTTCGCCCGGTTGGTCAGGCAGGTTGCGATCGCAATCGCAAGCGAACAGTTTGATCTCGCTGCCGAGCGTATTACCGAACCTGGGAGTGTGGAAGTGCTTCAAGAGGCGGGGCTTTCGGTTACCCTTGACGATTTGGACGCTTATGTAAGCAAGCGCGTTGCAAAGTCTCTGTACCGTGACTTTCGAAGCAGTTGGGCCAAAATCACCAAGGACAGGCCTCGATATTATACCTGATCTTGCTTGGAAGGGACGGCGTTGTGATAGAATCTCCAGGCCAGCCGGTCGTTGTTACGCATAAATTAGGAAAGATTTATGGCGACGAATCGCATCGCGGTCTGCTTCGGTTATTTTCCCGTCATATGACCGAAGAACCGAATAAAAAGAAGGTGGCTCTGCGTTCTGTTTCGCTGACATTACAGCCTGGCCGTATTTATGGGCTGATTGGTCCGAATGGCGCGGGGAAATCGACGCTATTACGGATTTTGGGCCGGGTCCTTCCGCCAAGCTGCGGTCGCGTCATCGGGAGAGGAAAAGTCACCGGATTGTTTGGTGGGGGGCAGTTCATCGACTCTAGCCAGAGCGGGCGAAAAAACATTTACATTCAGGCTCGCCTCTTGGGGTGGCGTGATCGTGAAATTGAACCCCATATTGACGATATTGCTGAATTTGCGGGCCTGAAACGATTTATCGATGTGAAGGTCGCGCGATATTCAAAAGGCATGCAGTTACGGCTCAATTTTTCCATCGCCGTTAATCTCAAGCCAGATCTGTTGCTCATCGACGACGTTCTTTCTGTCGGTGATCGCGCTTTTCAAACCAAAGCGTTTGGTCAATTGCGCGCGTTAAAACGGTCTGGTGTGACCGTACTTGTCGTCTCTCACGATATGAATCATATCACCCGTTTGTGTGATGAAGTCATTTCTATTCGCAGCGGTAAAATTGTTGAGGTCGGTTCTCCCGACAAAGTGGTTTCATCTTATTTGTCAGGTCTTTTCTCCGCACGCGCTGAAGAGTTTGGTCCGCAGGCGGCGAATGAGACAGGGCGGATTTTCGACCTTCGCTTGCTGGATCAGAATAGAAAACCGATTCGATTGATGACCGATGAGAAGGATCTAATCGTTGAGATCGGTTATTTTGCGACTCAAGCGGCTGAGTTTACTCGGGCGGGCATCGGGTTACACAGCAATAGTCAGCTGATTTTCGTCTCGGAACAGAATTTTGAAACGAAGGGCAGGACGGGCCCGATGTGGTTCACTGTGCGCGTTCCTCGTGATCTTCTATCGCATCGCGCTTACGATCTCAATGTGAGTGTTCGTCCGGTCTGCGAGGGTGAGCTGTCATTGCTGAAGGTTGCGCCGGCGGCATCATTCACAGTGCTTGAGAGTCCGAGTGAGGGGGGGCGTAACGAGCCCGCCCGCGGTGCAATGTTTAGAACCGTTTATCCATGGAAGATATGTCCGACCAATCGGGTGCTCGCATAATCGAATCCGTTCGATGCAACTCACAATCTTCCTCAAAATAAATCCATATTTATACACAACTACAGGTTGGCAAATATATCGAACGCCACTAAGGGTGGTGCTCTAGATACGCTACGATTATACGTAGCGCTGAGGGTGCAAAGGGTTGAAAAATGGTGTTTAAAGTGGAAATCGAAGCGCAAATCATGCGCCTTCGAGGGTCTCCAGCCTATCAACATTATCTTGATGTGCGGGCGCATGTCTTCCGGATGATGGATGGTTGGCGGGATTCGCCCGAAGGGGGTCCCAGTGCATATTGGCAAGAAGAGATTGATGGGTTCTCTTATCTATTTGATGCTTCACCCTTAATTATCGACCGCTTCCGAGAACAATGCTACCATATTACTGGAATAAAATCTTACGAGTACAGATCACATCACAGTCACAAGGTGGCTCCATTTGAGAATAAATACAAAAGATTAGCGGAAGTTGATCCGGTGGGCCTCTTCGTTCCTGAGGCGCCTGAGCAAGGCGGCTTTGGTTTCGATTTTGGAAAGGGGCTTGTCAATGTTGACACTTTGAAATTTTACGAGGTGTTGATCGGTCTCGAAAAATCCGGTGTGCTAAGTCGCTTCCGTGGCGAAGCGCGTCATTCGATAATGGAAATCGGTTCTGGTTGGGGCGGTTTTGCCTATCAATTCAAACAAAAAATATCGAACGCAACATATATTTGCGTTGATCTTCCGCCAACGATGTTATTTTCCGGCTTCTATCTGAAGTGTTTATTTCCAGATGCTGCTTTTCTTTTTTATGGTGAGGAAGATTTCGACAATAAAATAAAAAACCTAGAAGCATTCGATTTCGTTTTTCTCCCACATTATTATTTCCCAGACTTTAAACCGGAAAAAGCGCCCACTGCCATCAACATGGTCTCGTTTCAGGAGATGACCACGGGGCAGGTTGAGGGGTATGTGCGCGGTTTGCGAGACTTGGGTTGTCAGGCGATTTACAGCATGAATCGTGATCGTTCCAAGCATAACAGTGAGCTTTCGACGGTCAGTGAGGTGCTGTCAAAATATTACCCGATAAATGAAATTCACGTTATAGACGCTCAGTATACGGATATGAAATCGAAAAAGGGTGAACGGCCGCCACCAACAATCTTTGATTACAGGCACTTTTTAGCGGGGAATTGAGGATGACCATACGACTCCCGGCTTTTCATAAAAAAATCGGCGGTGCGGCAATCGGGAAACGCGCTGTAAGCGCCTTATATTTGAATGATAACCTGGAGGAAAGAACTCCATCTGGCGACGGGTCGCACGATGGTGGGGCAACCACAATGGGTAAAGAGCCTCACCATGTGGTCGCGTCTTCTCCGCGCGCTCGTGTGATGTTTATTGGACGATCAACGGCGCATCTGTCCTATTTTGAAAGCATCCTGACAGCGCTTGAAAACCGAGGGGCTGAAGTTGAACTTTTGTTCGACAAGAGGTGGAGCAGCAAGCTGCCAGGGACATTGGGCGCCAGGCTGGATGAATTTCGATTAGAGCACCCCAATTTGAAAACCGGTTGGCTAAGCCGCCGAAAAGATAAATGGCGTGAGTTCCTCTTTGCATTGAGAGAATTACGGTCTTATCGAAGTTATATCACGCGTAGGGAGACAACAAAATTTTATATCGAAAGGTGGCGGAATTACCTGACGCCCAAGCTATCGAAATTGATCAAGAATCCGTTGTGGGTCGTGTTCCTTAAATCTGGCGTCGCCGGATTCCTTTTAAGAGCAGCAGAATATCTAACGCCCAGCGATCATGGCATTAGCGCGTATTTGAAACAACAAAACCCGGATATATTGATTGCAACGCCGACGAATATGCGGTTCTCAGAAGAAACAGATTATCTAAAAGCAGCCAAACACCTTGGAATTCCGACGGCCATTCCGGTCCTCAGTTGGGATAACCTCTCAACCAAAGGGTTGATTCAACAAAAACCGGATATGATCTTTGTATGGAATAAAGCGCAATACCTTGATGCGATGGAAATTCATAAAATATCACCAAAAAAGATTACGATTTCAGGGGCTCCATTCTTTGACAAATGGTTTGATAAATCTGAAGAGGTAAAAAACCGTGAGGCATTTTGCCAGCGGGTGGGATTGGATCCGAAGCGGAAAATACTGCTTTATCTCGGCTCTTCTGCGAATATTGCGAGAGATGAAAGCTGGTTCATAGAAGAAGTCATTCAGTGTCTTAAAAAATCCACAGACCCGCAACTTTCCGGCGCCCAGATTCTTATTCGGCCGCACCCCGCAAACGCCAAAATATATTGTCGATTGTCAAAAAGCGGGTTTTGCGTTTGGCCACGCGATGGCGCCCTGCCGGAGACCCGTAAAGATTTTGATGAGATGCGCGAAACATTTTTTCACGCGGACGCTGCGTTGAGCATTAATACAAGTGGAATGGTCGATGCTGTGCTCTCTGATCTTCCTGTCGCGACCGTTCGTATCAAGCGTTATGTTGAGACCCAGTCAAAGTCACGACATTTTAGACAATTGACCGATGTTGGCGCCTTATATATGGCTGCTGATCTTCCGGAATTTGAGAAGATTTTAGCAAGCTTGTTCGCGGGCAATGACCCCCTGACAACCAATCGTCACCTATTTGCTAATGCCTTCGCTAGGCCTTGCGGTGTTCACCGGTCGGCTGGCGATGTGATCGCCGAAACGATCCTTAATCAGGTGGAGACGCGCGCCAATGTCTAATGAGACCGCGCCCCATAAACAAACGATTATCGAGATTACATCACTCGGTAAACGGTATGATATTGCGCCGGAAGGTGGGTCAAAGAGAGAAGGGTTCGTCCGTTCCTTGAAACACTTGATTGGTAATCAATCTCTGCAAGATGGAACGCGATCATTGTGGGCGCTTCGTGATTTTAATCTTCGGATACAATCTGGATCAGTCACCGGTGTGATTGGACGTAATGGCGCCGGGAAGACGACTTTGTTGCGCATTCTTGGACGCATCACCTCCCCGACAGAAGGGCGTATTGAGGGATGGGGTCGAATTTTCCCAATGCTCGAAGTTGGCGCCTCCTTTCATCCGGAATTCACGGCGCGTGAAAATGTATTTTTCAATGCTGCAATGTT
>JAJFFW010000040.1 GCA_021776435.1 Parvularculaceae bacterium
ACCTTGCCGCCGAGATGGCCGCATTTTTTTTCTGACGCCAACTGATCTTCGAAGTGCACGCCTGCTGCACCCGCTTCGATATAGGCTTTCATGATCTCAAAACAATTCAAAGGACCGCCAAAGCCCGCTTCCGCATCAGCAATGATTGGCAGAAAGTAATCTCGCTTAACATCGCCCTCTGCGTATTCGATTTGATCGGCGCGCATCAACGCATTGTTAATGCGCCGCGCCAGCTCAGGCCCGGAATTCGCAGGATAAAGTGATTGATCAGGATACGTCTGGGAAGCGACATTTGAATCGCCTGCAACCTGCCAACCGGAAAGATAGATCGCCTTTAGCCCGGCTTTCGCCATCTGCACCGCTTGATTACCCGACAAAGCGCCAAGCGCATGGATATAGGGCTCTGATTTCAACAGCTCCCAAAGTGAATTGGCGCCGCGTTCCGCGAGAGTATACGTGACGTCAACTGAGCCTTTCAGACGCGCAACGGCTTCTGGTTCATAGTTTCGTTCGATGCCTCGGAAGCGGTCTTCAGGCGCAGAGGGGATAAGCTTTTCGAATGTGGGCATAATCAGGCTCCTCGTGAAATCACTACTCGACAAGTGAGTTCTCAGATGGCTCGGAGCAGAGCGCTATCTCAATGTCGTGCGCTTGTTTGGTATATTACTAGAAGTTTTGTAATGTTGTAATATTTGTCATATTTATGTAAAAGAATCCCACCCCCGCTGCCCTTAAGGAACTCGCGAGCCTGGGACCAATAATTGTAATATCAACAAAGGAAACGACGCCGGGACAAAGCAGATGTCAAAACAGAATTCAAAATTTTACGCAGGCCCGCGCCTTCGCCGTTTACGCCGAAATTTAGGGCTCACCCAAGCGCAGTTGGCGACAGACCTAGACATTTCACCCTCTTACGTAACCCTGATAGAACGCAATCAACGTCCCCTTTCTGCAGATCTGCTGATCCGCCTCGCAGAAATCTATGACCTCGACCTCAAATCTTTTTCCGGTGGTGAGGATGAAATCCTCGCACAATTGCAAGATGCGCTTTCAGACCCGCTATTTCAGGAGCAGGGAATTGGACGCGCTGATTTACGCGACCTCTTGTCAGCCAGCCCCGCGATGGGTGAGGCAGTGGCGGCGCTTTATCGCGCCTATCGAAATGCACAATCCGGGCTGATGGAGGCGAGAGCCGCAGGGGACGGTGGCGAAACCGACCCACTGGAAGAAGCCCGCGAGTTCATTGGCGCACATCAGAATTATTTCCCTGTTCTCGACGAAAACGGGGAAGCGCTGGCCCGCGCACTCAAAACGACTGGCTTAGAAGTGTGCAGCGCGCTCACAAAACGGCTAGAAGATAAACACGGGCTTGTGGTGCGCGTGCTCCCTGTTCAGGTGATGTCAGACGCCTATCGCCGCCTTGACCGGCACCGTCGCCAGGTTGCGATATCGGAAGCCCTCGATCAAGCCAGCAGAGCTTTTCAGTTGGCGTTGCAGGTCGTTCTTCTCGAAAATCGTAGGGAGATTGACGAAACTCTCGCTGACACTGCTTTCAATAGCGAAAGCAGCTCCCAACTCGCGCGCGCGGCTTTAGCCAATTACGCCGCCGCCGCCATACTCATGCCGTATCAACAATTCCTGGCCGCCGCAGATGAGTTAAAATACGATGTCGAGACCTTGGCGCGACGCTTCACCATGAGTTTCGAACAGGTCTGCCATCGGTTGACGACACTTCAAAGGCCGGGGTTTGAAGGCATACCCTTTTTTTTCGTTCGCGTTGATGCAGCAGGAAATGTTTCAAAGCGGTTTTCCGGCGGTGTTTTTCCTTTCGCCCGTTTTGGTGGGTCGTGCCCGTTGTGGAATGTTCACGAGACATTTCGCACACCCCGTAAAGTTTTAACACAGACGATTGAATTGCCTGACGGGGCGGCTTATTTTTCGATCGCAAGAACCGTTCACAGCGGTGTTCGTGGTTTTAGAGCTGCAAGCACAGAGCGCGCCGTGGCGCTGGGTTGTGAGCTTAAGCACGCCGAAAAACTGATTTACGCCGAGAAAACTGGCGCCGATGCCACGCTGACTCCAATTGGAGTCACATGCCGTCTGTGCTCTCGGGCGGCGTGTGAAGCACGCGCACACCCCCCCATAGAGAGGCGGATCATTATCGATGAGCACCGTCGGCTCGTTGCTCCGTTTAGCTTCGCGTTTGACTAGTGTCCCGAATCCGAAGTTCGTTGTGAGCAAGCTGCGAATTATGTAACGAACTTCAAATCCACCACACTAGCCGACATCCAAAATAATAATTTCAATATTATCATGCGCCTTAGGAGCATTCCAAAAAATTTGCAATCGCCTGGGCGGCTCGCTCGGAAGAGGGCTGATCCGTTAGATCTATCGTGTCAGAGAAATGCGCCTCTTGGGCAGCTTTATATTTTGCCGGATCTGCCAGCACGGCACGGAGCGCAGGGCCCAGCCCGGCGGCATCTTCGACCACTTCACCCAATCACCATGCGGAAAATTCTTCCCCAGAAGAGACAGAGGAGCCTCGAGAAGACGCTCTTTGAATCGATTTTGCTCTGCCTCTGTTTTTCTACCTAGAAACGACGATTTCCTGGTTGAGCATCATCATAAAGTCGGACGCCAGATCGCCATTGCTAATGAAACACTCATACCAGCAGCATACAGGTTTTTCATATGCGCCACGCAGCTCGAAAGGTTGAGACGTTCCCAGTGGTCGGGAAAAATGCACTGACCGAGGACTGTTCACCCCCGAACGGATTTAGTATCTTCAAGTTATGATAAAAACCGTTGCCTGCATAAAGTGGGGTTCCCGCTACGGCCCGGAGTTCGCTAACCGACTCTACCGTTCTGTCGTGCGAAATATAACCGGTCATCTGCGCTTCATTTGTTTCACTGACAATCCATTGGGCCTCGACCGCGCCATCGAAACACACCCCCTACCGCCTATAAATTTACCTGATCGAGTTGAATGGACGCCTTGGCGCAAACTTTCATTCTGGCAAGATCCGCTCGCAGAACTTTCCGGGGACGTCCTAGCACTCGATCTCGACCTGATCATAACGGGTTCGTTGGATGATTTTTTTTCAATTCAACCTGGCGAGTACTGCGTAATCGAAAACTGGACCCAGCGAGGGAAAGGCATCGGCAACACCTCCGTTTATAGGTTTCCGGTCAGTCGGTACAAACATATTTTTGACCGATTCAATGCCGAACCAGACAAAGTGTTGAATGAGTTTCGTATTGAACAGCAATATATTTCACACTTTATACCTGAACAAGTTTTCTGGCCCCACGAGTGGTGCTTAAGCTTCAAACATTCATTGCTGCCGCGTTTTCCCTTAAATTGGTTCAAAATGCCTACGCTCACGCCCGACGCCAGGATTGTCGCTTTCACAGGTCACCCAGATCCAGATGAAGCTTTAGAGGGAAAATGGTCCGCCCCATTTCATAAACGTTTTTATAAGCATGTATTGCCAACACCCTGGATAGCAGAGCATTGGCGATGAGTGACCCAGCACATTTCGGCGCTTATTGTCCAACAGGTTTGACAGCCTTCGCACGCAATTGCGCGCAAAGGCTGGGCATAACGACACCAGAAAAATGGTTGCGTTCTCTTCTTTTTAGGCTGGCGGGAGGCAAAAAGCGCAAACCGCGTGACGTCACCGTGTTTGAAAGCCAGCGCGCACGACTACACCCCTATGACAATATTTGCGAAAAACGTGTTTACGCAGGATCAACCCATTGGGACACGAAAGAGCGCGCTCGCCTTGCCGAAGCGATCGCTGAACACGAAGAAGATTTATTTTATTTTCTCGATATCGGCGCAAATGCAGGTCTTTACTCTCTCTTCGCTCGCGCCACCGCATTGAAATCACAAAAATCTATCTTAATCGCCTGCGTCGAGCCCGACGTCAGCATGCGTGCGCGTTTGCAATTCAACATTGCCTCATCAGATGCTGAGAGGGACATCCTTATCTTTCCTTACGCCGCTATGAATGCGCGGGGCCCCGTTCGTTTTTCAGCAAACACCAAAAACCGGGGAACGAGTTGTATCGATGAGAATGGCTCAACAACCGTTGAAGGTGTGCCTCTTGCGGAAATTATCAAAGAGGCAAATTTCCCGCGCGTTGACGCCATGAAAATAGATATAGAGGGCGCAGAGTTTCCTGTGCTCAAAACATTTTTTCATGAAACATCACAAACACTTTGGCCAAAACTCGCCATTCTTGAGGTCGCTCATGATCGTGAGGACCACCCAACGCTTCGGCTCTTTCTCGAACGCGGTTATTCGATCACGGAAAAAAGTAAGCTCAACGTGGTTCTCGTATTAAACTCCGCTCACCCTGGATAATAATCCTTAATGTGGTTTAGCGTCTTAAACGGCGTTTCCACATAACCTGCCTGTTCGGCAGTCTGGCGCGCCGGTAATTCAATCGGATCAAACGCCTTTTCGTTAAATTCATAAGGAATAAGGTCAAGAATTGAACGAATGCAATTGAGGCGCGCTTTGCGTTTGTCGTCACCGTCGATTATGCGCCAGGGCGCGTGCTCGGTACTCGTCATAGCGAACATCTTATCGCGCGCTTTTGAAAACTCCGCCCAGCGTCGGCGACCTTCGAGGTCGATCGGGCTGAGTTTCCAGCGTTTTCGCACATCGATCGCTCGTTCTTGAAAGCGATCTTCCTGAGTGTCCGCAGATACATGAACCCAATATTTAATCAGCAAAATACCGGAATCGACGAGCATTTTCTCGAACGGCGGTGCGTCTCGCATAAAAGTATCATGTTGATCTTGTGAGCAGAACCCCATGACTGGCTCAATCACGGCGCGATTATACCAGGACCGATCAAACAAAACGATTTCACCGCCAGCAGGAAGATGGGCAGCATACCGTTGAAAATACCATTGAGTGCGTTCACGGTCTGACGGTTTGGAAAGCGCAGCAATACGCCAAATCCGCGGGTTCATCCGGTGCATGATCGTCTTGATCACGCCGCCTTTACCAGCGGCGTCGCGTCCTTCGAAAACAATCGCGATCTTCATGCCCTTACGGACAACCGTTTCCTGAAGTTTCGCTAGCTCCAGTTCAAGTTCTTCCAGCTCTTTCTCAAATTGCTTTGCCTTCATCGGTCTCAACTGCCTTTCCCGAGGACGTAAATGCGTATTCCGTTCGGCAGAACTCGCAGGTAACTTTGATCATACCCTCTTCGACCATCGCTGAGAGTTCTGATTTTTCATAACGAGTGAGCACAGCGCTTATTTTTCCGGGATTGCAACTACACTCCGCCCGCACAGATATGGGTTCAAACACTCTGACCCCGTCCTCATGATAGAGCCGATAGAGTAACTCCTCCGCGCTGAGATAAGGATCAAGTAATTCATCAGCTTTCGTCGTATCAAGAAGCGTCGCTGCACGATTCCAGATTTCCCGGTCTTCCGATTCACGCAACATCTCGTCGCCGCATGCGCGGCCCCCACCCTCACCAGGCATAAACTGAGCGATGATACCGCCAGCACGCCAGACTTCTCCCTCGCCCGGCCGCTCGACTCGCCCCACCGCCAGCTTGATCGCCGTCGGTATTTGTTCCGATTGTGCAAAATAGGCGATAGCAGCGTCGCCCAGTGTTTCACCTTCAATGGGCGTTACACCCTGATAGCGATCCATATCTGGCCCTTGATCAATGGTCAGCGCCAAGTGCCCATTACCAAGCAGTGCGCGCGCCCCCTCTCCCGCCACCGATCCTTGCGGATCTCTTAGAGATGCTGTCGCACGTAATGCTCCATCCACCGTATAGTCTGCGGCGATCATAGAAACCGGTCCGTCACCCTGAGCTTGCAAAATGAGCTTGCCGTCAAATTTTAACGCGGCCCCCATCATTGCGACAAAAGCTGACGCCTCTCCTACAAGGTTTGAGACAGGTGGTGAAAAATTATGGCTGTGCAGAATTTTATCGATGGGTCCGCCAATGCGAACGACACGCCCTCGTACAGCGGAGTCACCGACCTGGAACGGCAGAACAACATCGTCTTTCTTATGATGAATGAGATTTGTAATCGTCATTGCCCGTCGGTCAGCTCTTCAGGTTATAGCCGGATCGGATCAATCCGTAGCACCCCGCGGCCAACGCGACGTTGATCGCGAGCGTGACAGCCACACCCGTGAGAAGGTTGGACTCAGCGACGCCGGTAAAACCAAACCGAAACCCATCGATCAAATAAAACACGGGGTTAAAGTTGCTTAGGGTCAAGAACGGTTCTGGCAAACGACTGATCGCGTAAAATGTACCAGAGAGAAAAGTAAGCGGCGTAATGATAAAATTCGCAACTGCAGCAAGTTGGTCGAATTTCTCAGCCCACACTCCACCGATAACCCCCAACATGGAGAACATCAGCGCTGCTGCAAACGCGAAATATAGCACCGCCCAGGGCACTGCGAGGCTCATCGGATGGGAAAGGGCCATAAATCCTGCACTGGTCAACGCTGTCACAAACCCGACGAGAAGACCCCGCGTCGCCGCGCCTGCCACAAACGCGACTGCGAGCTCCGAAGGCGACAACGGCGGCATCAAAACATCAACAATCGAACCTTGCACCTTGGCGATCACCAAAGAAGACGATGCATTGGTGAAAGCATTCGTGAGAATTGCCATCATCACCAGCCCAGGGGCGAGGAAAACGATATAGGGAACGCCATTGATCGCCCCGCGCGCCGCGCCAAAGGCCTGTGTAAAGACGACCAAAAACAAAAGTGTGGAAATAACCGGCGCGATGATTGTCTGAAATGTAACCTTCAAAAACCGGCGGACTTCCTTCACGTAAAGTGTCCAAAGTCCCAGCCAATTCACTGCACCAAAACGCCGTTCACCAAATCCGTAAGGCGTCGGAGAGTTCACCCTCGCGACCATTGTCGTGTGTTGATCATTGTTCATGCATGTAACTCTTTCGCGCCGGTTTCGCCCACGAAAGATGGGACGTCAAGCTGAGACATTGGCCACAAGATATAGTGTGCAAAAATATATCCAGGCGCCATGTTGTATTTCACCTGTCACGGAGTACTATATTTGGGCGTCCACACAATGATTGCTGTGGAAAACACTAGATATTGTGGTGCTTGCTGGGATCGACGTGGCGACGGTCTCACTTGAATTGAGGAGCATTTGAAAATGGCCTGGACTGATGAACGGGTTGAACTTTTGAAAAAGCTGTGGTCCGACGGACTTTCGGCAAGCCAAATCGCTGGCAAAATGGGTGGCGTCACGAGAAACGCCGTTATTGGAAAAGTACACCGGCTTGGACTATCCGGCCGGGCGACTCCGGCAAAACCTTTGCGCGGGCGCACACCCGAACGCAATATCGAGGAAAGCGTGCGCATCACGCCAACGCCCGGCATAAAAGCAGTTTTTCCCGAACCGGATACTATCGAACCCTTCATTTTCGATACCGGCGATATGACCACCGTCGCAACGTTAAAGAACAATATGTGTAAATGGCCGATCGGCGACCCTGCGACAGATGATTTCCATTTTTGTGGCCAATCGACTTCAACGGGAAAATCTTATTGCACTTATCATGCGCACATAGCTTTCCAACCAGCACAGCGCAAACCTGAGCGGCGCCTGGGCCCTCGCCAACTGACGTCATCGGGGAAAACTCATAGGAGAGTAGCGGGTTAAAAACCGGCTCTACACAGAACAATTTAAAAACCCCGCTCCGGCGGGGTTTTTATTGCGCAGAAAGCTTTAAAATCTCACGCATCTATTTCGAGTGAATACCCAGCTGACCGCACCGTCCGAATTGGATCACCCTTATCATGCTTCGTAAGAGCCTTACGCAATCGGCCGATATGAACATCAACAGTGCGAATTTCGACATACACTTCGGAGCCCCATACCGCGTTCAAGAGCTGCTCCCTAGAAAACACCCTCTTAGGGTGTTGGATAAGGTGATCCAGAAGTCGAAACTCCGTAGGCCCCAGGTGAATTTCCTTACCATTTCGTACGACCCGATACGATGAGCGATCAAGATTGATATCGCCATAAGTAACAGTATCCTCAACGAGGCCCGGCCGAATTCGACGCAACACGGCGCGCACACGTGCAATCAACTCATTTGTAGAAAACGGCTTGGTCAGATAGTCGTCTGCACCCGTCTCGAGGCCGCGTATACGGTCCGCCTCTTCAGCACGCGCAGTCAACATTATGATTGGCAGATTGCGGGTCTCTGGCATTGCCCTAAGCCTACGGCAAACTTCTATGCCTGAAACCTTAGGCAGCATCCAATCCAAAATAACCAGCCCGGGTTGCTCTTCGTCTATCTTTAATAATGCTTCTTCTCCATCGCGAGCCAAAGACACAGAGAAGCCCTCTTTACGAAGATTATACTCCAGTAACGTCACCAAGGCTTCTTCATCCTCAACAACTAAGATTTTTTTGTTTGTCATGCTTGACTCCGCATTTATCTACGCAAGGTCAGTTCATGTCTATGTGCGGCCGGACGACCGTCATCGAGGTTTCATCTCCCTTAGGGCGCTCTTGATCAATTATCGCGCCGGTTAGAAGGAAATGGACAGCCTCAGCAATGTTCGTTGCATGATCCCCAACGCGTTCAAAGTTCTTGGCTATAAAAACCAGGTGCGTGCAGGCGTTCACCTGTGTGGAATCCTCCATCATCGTGCGCAAAGTTTCACGAAATACAGAATTATAGAGTTCGTCGAGTTCATCATCACCGTTCCAGACAGCTTTGGCTGCGGTGAGATTTCTTGCGGCATAGGAATTAAGGATATCCGAAATCTGGCGCAGACTCGCCCGACCCATACGCGCTACGCCTGCATTCAAGCGTGTTGATTTTTCGCGACTAATGACAAGCGTGCGTTTAGCAACATTCTTTGCCAGGTCACCCACTCGTTCCAGATCACCTGATATTTTCATGACCGTCATTGCCTCACGCAACTCTGTCATTGGGATTGGCCCGCCCGCCAATATCGACATGACACGCGAGTCAATGGCTCGGTAGAGCGCGTCAACTCGCGCATCAACAACAATGATATTTTCTGCCGCCGCCATATCGCGTCGCTCAAAAGCCGTAATGGACTCAGAAAGCTGAGCCTCGACCAGACCCGCCATCTGAGCCAAATCAGCTTCGAGGCAACGAAGCTCAGACACGAGTGCAGAGTGTGTGGCAGTCACCATAACAGGGCCTAAGTCTCACGTGAAAACGGATGAATAGACTACATGCCCGTTTTTTATGACACATTCTTGTCGTTAAGGCGATTTGGCGCACAAATAATGCGCCTGCGTTAAAACACGCCTGAGTTATTCGAGTTGGGGGCAACCCCGGTTAAACCCTCAAAATAACAAGTAAAGGCCGTGCCGCCGGCAAGGCGACTTTCGACCTGCAAGCCGCCTTTATGTCTATTCGTAATATGCTTGACGATGGCCAACCCCAAACCGGTGCCGCCGCTTTTTCTGCTGCGTTCAACATTCACGCGGTAAAACCGTTCGGTGAGGCGGGGAATATCCGCTCTTTGGATACCGGGTCCGAAATCACGCACCTGAACGTAAACCAAGTCCGATATCTCAGCGCCGAGCCGGGCTGCAACTTGCGCAGCAGAATCTCCGGCGCGGTGAGCCGGTTCGCCGTCACCAGCAAGAGATGGCGCCGCCCCATGCCCGACATGAACCTTTACCATCGGTGGATCCCCACCATATTTCACCGCATTGTCGAGGAGGTTTTGAATCGTCTGAACAATCTCGTCACGATCACCTCTGATTCTTGCCTCCGAATCATCCGTATTCGAAAATTCAATAATCGCACCCGATTGCTCAAACAGCGGCGCCAATCCTTCAATGACATCTTGCGCGGTCTCGCCAAGGTTTATGATTTCTCGTGGCGGAACATGCTCGTTGAGTTCTATGCGCGAAAGCGACATGAGATCCGCGACGAGACGCTGCATACGCTCCGCCTGAGACTGCATAATCGCCAGAAAACGCTCGCGCGCTTCCTCATCGTCTTTTGCCGGGCCTCGTAATGTCTCAATAAAACCAACCAATGACGCAAGGGGCGTTCGTAATTCATGACTAGCGCTAGCGATAAAATCGGCGCGCATTTGGTCTAAACGGTGTTCACTGGTGAGATCCCGGATAAAAACCAGAACGCGGCGTTGGCCAACCCCCTCATCAAGAGGAGCGACAAAAGCGCGACAATGACGCTCCACTGCGCCGGTAGTCGAAAAATCAACGCTGCATGCCTCACCTTTATGCATAACGGATTCAGCCGTTTCAAAGACAGAGGGCGCCCGCAGAGCGCCTGCAAAATGGCGCCCCTCAATCCCATCATGACCCAAAAATTCTGCCGCAGCCGGATTCGCCAACTCGATAATGCCTTCCTCATTTAAGATTATCAGCGGCTCCGGTAACGCCTGCGCGACCCCTCGCGCCATTCGCAAAGTGGCGAGTTCAGATTCCTGTGCGATAAGTTCTGCTTCAACGACCCGTTGAACCGGCTGTGCCCAGGCTTTGCCCACAGACAAGCGAAAGCGCATTGCGAGCGCCGCAAGAAAAGCGAGCCACCCAAGAGCAGGCAGCCACCATGGCGCAAGCCCACTCAACGACATCACAAGCATCACGCCCGCAGAAATCGCGGCCGCCCACAGAAAATCACGCGAGCGCACTTGAACTGCTGTAGCGCGGATAATCGAGACGAGTTTTTCGTGCATGTGTAGCCTTATCAACAACGAGCGAGAATGGAGAGAAAGCCAGAGAGAAAGACGCCCGCAATCTCTATCGCTTACGCAGCGCCAATATAAAACTAAAAACAAGCCCGCCTAGCGCCCCTGCAACACTTTGCAGAGAAAAGCCCAGAGCGCCCCGCGCGCCAGCGATTGGTGTCGCACCGTTATAAAGATAATGCATAGCCAAAAGCGCCACCGCAACTCCGGCGCCACCCGCCATAGGGTACGCGAAAGGCGCTATAAACCCCGCCCTGGGCTTTAAGATGGCGGCAACCAAAAAGCTGACAGCCAGTGCAATGGCGATAATGACGCTATAGGTCGGTGCAAGACCGATCAGATCTTGCTCCATGACACGAAGGCGGTCCCCAAAAGGGATGCTGACACCGAGTGCGGTCAACCGGCCCAAAACAGAATAGGTGTGAAAACTTACTCCGGTGACGGTTGCGGCCACAATCGCCAGAATAAATCCAGTAACCGTCGTGAATATCAAACCTAAGCTTGAAGAAAACTTCACTTCACCCCTCCATCAAGCGCGGCGAGCGAAAAGTGTACAACGGTTTTCGCATTAAACGGGGTGATTATTATAAACTAAAGCAAACTGCGGGAATCGCATTTTGCTAACGCCTATATTCGGACGTTAATCTGCAATTCATGCTAACATCCAGAGTGTCGGAGACCGGTTTCACTCACCTCAAGTGGGATACAATAGCTTCATGTCAAAACTTTTCAGCACCATACTTTTTATTCCGGCCTTGATGATCAGCACTGCCGCAGCAAATGATCGAGATCAGATCGAAAGCAGTCCCTTTGTTATTGAAACACTCGCCGCTGGGCTCGCTTTTCCCTGGAGCCTCGCTTTCTTGCCCGATGGATCAATGCTCGTCACCGAGCGCGAGGGCCGGATTCGGATAATCAAGGACGGCGCCCTACAGCCGGAACCCGTTAGGGGAACGCCGGAAGCCTATGTCAAAAGTCAGGGCGGTTATTTCGATATCGTGCTTCATCCTGATTATTCACAAAACAAAATCGTTTATCTGTCCTATGCGCACGGGAAGTCGAACGCCAATGCGACTCGCGTCGTGCGAGCAATATTTGACGGCGAAGCTCTGGAAAACCTCGAAGTGTTATATGAAGTTCGCCCCACGAAAGACACGCCCGCTCACTATGGTGGGCGAATGGCATTTCTGCCAGATGGCACTCTATTACTGACAACCGGTGATGGCTTCGAGTACCGGGAAAAAGCACAATTGCTCAACAGCGCGCTAGGAAAAATCATTCGCATTAATGAAGATGGCTCCATACCGGATAATAATCCCTTCACGAACAAAAAGGGTGCGCTCCCAGAAATTTGGACCTATGGCCACAGAAATCCGCAAGGACTTATTTTCGACAGCCAGACGGGCACGACCTACATGCATGAGCACGGCCCCAAAGGGGGTGATGAAATCAATATTGTTGAGCCCGGTTCGAATTATGGATGGCCGATCGCCACCTATGGTATTGATTATTCCGGCGCCCAAATATCTCCCTTTACTGAATATGAAGGCACCGTCCAGCCGATAAAGTATTGGGTTCCCTCAATCGCGCCTTCCGGGTTTGCGATTTATCGCGGCGAGATGTTTTCCGAGTGGGATGGCGACCTGCTTGTCGGCGCTCTCGCGGGCCGCGCGCTTCATCGGGTCGATATGGAAAACGGAACCGTGGTTGGCGAGGAAATCTTATTGAAAGACCTGGGGGAACGTATTCGCGATGTTCGCATCGGGCCTGACGGTGCGATCTATGTGACGACCGACTCAGAAAACGGAAGAGTGTTGCGTTTGACCTCTCAAAAATAATTGGCCGAAAAGACCGGCCTCCTTTCTGAGACGATCAATCCAATCGGCCGACAGGGTTGATGAGTGGCCTTTTTCCCAATACCTGATCGTTAGATGCGCACACAGTGCGCATCTAATAGCATTTTCACTGACTCACCTCTATTCACAGCACCAACGTCCATTGATCCACTTTGGAAATTCCGACCGCCATGTTGGAAAGCCCTTTGCATAGCGATGGTATGCATTCACCCCGAAGCGATTTTCGCTTATGGTGAAACTCGATACAGCGGGAAATAGAATTTTGTGGGGTAGTCATGGCGCGTTCGCTTGAAAGATCGGTAAAATTCATCAGACCCGGCCGCTATATCCTGAACATTCTTTTGTTCCTGATGGCGGTTGGCGCAATGGTTTATTATCTATCGCCATTAAGCCCACAGCCGAACTCGCTGCTGGTTGATGCATTCAACGCCAACCGAGCCCTTAATGGCCTTATTCTTGGCGTTCTGGTCATCGGGATCATTTACAATCTCCGTCAGGCCGGTGTGATAGATCCGGCGGTACGGTGGGTTGAAGCGTTCCGCGAAACTGTCGACCCATCGCGCACCCGGATGCCGCGCGCACCAAATCTCATCAGCGCAATGACCAAACTGCTTCTCGATGCCGATGACCGCAGCGGAAGGCTAACACCAGAATCTACGCGAGCCATTCTCGACTCTATCGGTACACGAATGGATGAAGGTCGTGAGATGGGGCGATATATCGGAAATCTCTTGGTGTTTTTGGGACTGCTCGGCACGTTCTGGGGACTCTTGGGGACTGTGAACGCCGTCGCCGAAACCATCAACGGCTTGACCGCGTCAAGTGCTGAGGACGCCGTCGCCCAACTCATCACCAATCTCAAGCAACCTCTGTCCGGCATGGGGACAGCATTTTCATCATCCCTTTTTGGTCTTGGCGGCAGCCTGATCATCGGGTTCCTGGATCTGCAATCCGGGCAGGCCCAAAATCGGTTTTACTCGGACCTGGAAGACTGGCTATCCGGTATGACAGAAACCGTTCGCAGCAATGGAGACAAAGACAGCGCCCGATACAGCGACGGCGCCGATTTGTTGAGCGCCCTTCAAAACATTGAGACTGCACTCGCCTCCAACACAGAGGCTCAGATCAAAGCTCAGGCGGGACAAACGTCAGAACTTAAAGACGAAGTTCGCGCGCTCAACCGCACACTCATTCGCGGCGGCGGCGGGGAATAAGCCATGGCCAGGCGCAAAAGTCGAAGCGAAGCCAATATTTGGCCAGGGTTTGTCGATGGTTTATCGACATTACTCCTTGTGCTGATGTTTGTTTTGTCGATTTTCGTCGTTGCGCAATTTTATCTTGGCGAGAAATTAACGTCCGTCAAAGATGAATTAGCATCAAAAGACTCAGAACTTGCCCGCCTTATCGCGCAGGTGAATGCATTAAACGAACAACTCGGCTTAGCGGCAGAGGAAAAGCAAAGTCTCGAATCTCGTATACTCGCGCTGCAAGACACCATCGATTCCAAAGACCGTGAACTGGCCACAATCAGCGCCGCACTCGCCGCAAGCGAATCTGCGGTAGCAGCGTCCGCCGAAGAACTTCAAGCGGAAAAGGCGTTGTCTGATGATCAGAAAAGTCAGATCGCCACATTGAACGCTCAAGTCGCAGCGTTGCGCCGTCAGCTGGCGAGCATTCAAGAGGCTTTAGAGGCGGCTGAAGCAAAAGACATCGAACAGAAGGCGCAGATCGAAAACCTTTCTTCACGCCTGAACGCCGCTCTTGCTCAAAAAGTACAAGAGCTTCAGGAAGTGCGTTCACGCTTTTTCGAAGCATTGCGCAAAGCCCTGGGCGACCGAACCGATGTTAAAGTTGTCGGAGATCGTTTCATCTTTGAAAGCGACATTCTTTTTGGGTCTTGTTCAGCAACATTAGGAGAAGCTGGTAAAATTGAACTCAACAAGCTCGCGACGGCTCTCCTCGACATACAAGGCGATATCCCAAGCGAATTGAACTGGGTGTTGCGTGTTGACGGACATGCGGACCCGTCGCCGCTTGGTCCCTCTTGTCGGACATTGTATGATTCAAATCTCGACCTATCAGCACAACGCGCAATTTCCGTTGTGGAATATCTGACCAGCCGCGGCGTTGCCGGGCGGCGGCTTTTAGCGACAGGCTCAGGCTCAGCATCGCCGCTGGTCTCCGGCTTTTCGACAGCTGCACTCGCCCAGAACCGGCGGATCGAGTTCAAGCTGACTGAACGATAGATACGAACGCAGCAAATCGCTAGGGCGCCCCTCTACCCGAGGAAGTATAGAAAAAAGGGATAAAGGCATTTTGCTATCGTTTATGCTGGTCGCACCGATTAACGTGAAAACCGTTGCACGCTTTTCGCTTTGACGTCAGAGACGCCGGATGGAAAAAACAAGCCATACACCCAGAAGCGCCACAGCGAGGCCGAACCAGGTCAGAGCGTATTCTAGATGTCGATTGCTAAAATCGAGCCGGGTTGTGCCACCTTTCGGCCACCCGCTTGCGGTATTGTCGGCGAAGCTATCGATATAACCATAGACAATATCGATCCCTGAACCCTCCGCCATAGGCCGAGGGTCACGAATGAACCAGAGCCCTTGCTCAACGTCACCTGAAGGCGCGAAGTAGCGCGCGATGCCTGTGGGCGTCTCTGGACTTCGGAATAACCCTTCGGCGGTTATCTGACCTTTCGGCCGCTCGATAATGGTCGGTTCCCTCTCCCAAACCGCTTGCGCTACGAAGCCGCGATTGATGTAGATGTAAACCGGTGTCTCGCTGACAATTTCTAGTGGTGTGAAAAGATAATAGCCTGGCGCCCCGTCAAGCGTACCAAACACCCTTTGCTCAAGCTCATAACGATATTCACCGATTATACGCACCGGCATGTATTCAGGGTCTTCGCCACCCTCTAATAACGCAGCGGCTTTTCCTAAAGGCGCCGGCGTCAATCCGAGACGCGCCTGCGATTGCTCGATGAGGTCTACCTTCCAGGAGAGACGATGAAGTTGCCAGAAGCCAAGCGATATCAAAAGCGCTATGCCCGCTGCCGCAAACACAGCCAGCCAGGGCCTGAATTGAAATGTCATTCCTCGAGACGCCCCTCCGCCGCTTTGTTGGCGTACTGAACAGCGATGAGCGTCGCCTTTAGAGGTTGGAGGAGAAGGAGAATGAGCGCAACGGCCACGCCAGCGCTAACAAGAAAAGCGAGCCATAACGGCGCATAAAAGACGAACCGCACGATAAAAGCGATCGCCACCGCCAGAAACCCTACAATAAAAATAACAAAGACAGCGGGTCCGTCACCCGAATCCGCTCTCGCATAGTCAAGACCGCAAGCCTCGCACTCTGATCGTAATTTTAAATAACCGCTATAAAGCGCGCCTTGTCCGCATCGCGGACATTTACACGCTAGCCCTGCCGCATATGGCGAAATGTGGGACGTGTCAGTCATTCCGGAGTCTGCGTAACCGGAGAAAATTCCAACCCAATACGGTTAGAGGGCGCATCATCACCGAGATAAATCTTGGCGGCGGCCAAAGCTGCATCGAGAGTCTTTACAGAACAAACCTCGCCGCCGCTTTCAATTTCCATTTGTCCGTCCGCAACCAATTTGGTTTTTAACGCCTCCGGCAGCGCCTCACAAACTATCATAGTCATGTGTAGATTATCGTGATCCGGCTCCGCCATGAAATACATGTACCCGTCTTCATCCCCTTCACCGACCGTTTGAGCTAGATAGGCACGACGAGCCACCTTACGAAAACGGACCAACAAAGCTTCGCCGTTGTCATCGACGATACGGTAACCGCTTGATTTCTCGTAAGTAACACGCACCGCAGTACACTCGCCATCCATCTCCCCATCTTTATACGGACATGACTGATACTCCCCGGTGCGCAAAGGCGTTGCCCGACCATTCGACGCATCAAGAAGTGCAATTTCAGAAACGAGACAACCCGTCAAGAAGAAGACGGCTCCAACCGTCGTCATACGAAATATTGGTTTCCCGAAATTCAGAGCTTTACCACGCCAAGACCGCGCCAGTACCGGTTCGCACTTAGAATATAACGAAAACTGCACTCGCATAAGGTCTTCCTCCGCATGAGGCGGAAAATCCGAACCGCCATGCATCGCGACCAGCCTACGACAGCAAGCCCTGATTTCCGAGGACATAGATAGAGGCAAAAAGAAATAGCCACACGACGTCAACGAAATGCCAATACCAGGCCGCTGCTTCCAAACCGAAATGACGGTCGGCCGTGAACTGACCTCTTATTGCACGCAAAAGGCATACGCTCAAAAAGATGGTCCCAATAATGACATGCAGCCCATGAAAGCCGGTCGCCATGAAAAACGAAGCGCCATAAATTCCACCGCCCGAGAACTTGAACATCCCGCTGGTCAACGCTTCTGTGTATTCACTCGCTTGAAGAAACGTAAAAAAGGCCCCGAGAGCGATCGTGACGGCAAGCCCCTGAACCAAACCCTTGCGGTCACCATGTTGGATGGCATGGTGCGCCCAAGTCACAGTTGTTCCTGATAAGAGCAAGACGAGCGTATTAATGAGGGGCAAGTGCCAGGCGTTCAGCGGTTCGATGCCAACGGGAGGCCACACACCTCCCGTAGCGTGAAGGCGGCCCTCGTTGCCGGTGAACGCCAAATCGCCGCTGGCGTTCAGCATCTGTGATCCATCAGCGAGAATGACTGGATCAAAGGCGCCCGGAAACAATGCTGCCCCAAAAAATGCCCAAAACCACGCGACAAAGAACATCACCTCTGATGCAATAAACAAAACCATGCCGTAACGCAGGCCAAGGCGCACGACGAAGGCGGTGTTCTCCCCTGTGAGGCTCTCCTTGATCACGTCACGCCACCAACCGAGCATGGTGATAAGGATGGAGCCGAGCCCGATTAGAAACAGCCAGTTCCCACCAGGGAGAGCAAAATTAGGATTGTTTTGAGCGTCGAAACCGCCAAGCATCAATCCGACGCCGCTCTCACCTGTTTGCATCCAATTGATGGCGCCAATCGCCATCATGGCGGCGGAAATCGCTCCCACTAGAGGCCAGGGACTTGGATTGACCAAGTGGTAGTTATGTTTGACGTCGGCGCCTGCCATCGATCACCCTTTCTTATTCAAATTCAAAATCACGAATCCGCACTGTCTATACCTGCGCGGGCTTAAATTCAAAGTCTCACGCGGCTTTTTCGCCCCGCGCTATTCAGCAGCACTTGCCATTTCGCTCGGCAGGTCATCATACGGGAAAAAAGTATACGCCAAGGTGATGGTCTGCACCTCGTCGAGATTGAGGTCCTTATCGAGATCAGGGTCAATGAAGTAAGCGACGGGCATTGAAACGCGCTCACCGGGTTGAAGCACCTGCTCGGTAAAACAAAAACACTCGATCTTTTTAAAATAAACCCCGGCTTTAGCGGGCGTCACATTAAACGTCGCGCGCCCAGTCGCCACCCGGTCAGTGAGATTTTCTGCTTCGAAAAATGCAAGCCCAGATTCACCGATATGTAAGGTCTGTGAAATTTGTTCTGGCTTGAATCTCCAATTGAGACCTCGAGCTATGGAAGTGTCAAACCGCACGGTAATCTTACGTGCGAGCACTTTGTCCGCTCCTGATTCTGCGCGCTGCGTAACACCGCCCCATCCAGTAACCTGGCAAAACGCCCGATAAGCCGGGACAGCGGCGAAAGATAGCCCGACCATCACAACAGCGACTGCAGCGACGATCAAGCCCGTCTTTTGATTGTTCTTTTTTGAAGCGTTATCCATGCTCAGGCTTCACTTTCACAACCTTCAACTGACAGAGCCGCCGAGCCGCAGAATTGTCACAGTGAAAATCAATACCACGAAAATCACTATCATTGCAGCAATCGCAAGATTGCGTTGCCCTCTGCGTTTTTTTTCTTCGGAGGACATAACATAACCGCCCTCACCCCGACTGGAGACCACGTCGTCTTCACCCATAATGACCCACCGCAGTTTCTACCAGGAGCGCCGCAAACAGCGAAAACAAATAGATGATTGAAAACCCGAACAGTTTTTTCGCTTCCCGAAACGCGCCCCCACTTTCGCACAGAACGCAAAACCCTCTCCAGACAAACGTCGCTCCCAACACAGCCGCCACAGCCAGATAAATCCACCCCGCCATGCCAATAACAAAGGGCGCCAGGCCAGCTGCCGCCAGCAAAACGGAGTAACCGAAAATCTGCCTGCGCGTCGAACGTTCGCCTTTTACGACAGGCATCATCGGAACGCCGGCGCGGGTATAATCGTCCTGCTTATAGAGCGCCAGCGCCCAAAAGTGCGGAGGTGTCCAGAGGAAAATGATCAAAAACAGAAGCCACGCTTCCAGGGGAGCCGAACCGGTCGCAGCCGCCCATCCAACCACTGGCGGCAATGCCCCTGCCGCCCCACCAATGACAATATTTTGCGGAGTGGAGCGCTTCAGAAACATCGAATAAATGACGACATAAAAAAAGATTGTGAAGGCCAACAAACCGGCCGCCAGATAATTCGCGGCAAGGCCCAAAAGCACGATGGCCAATACGGAAAGAAACCCACCAAATGCCGCCGCCTCAGCGCGAGGTATGCGCCCGGCTGGTATAGGGCGCTCACAGGTTCGCGCCATTACTGCGTCGATATCAGCATCCCACCACATATTGAGCGCCCCCGACGCGCCCGCGCCAACCGCAATGGCGAGAATAGAAATGGCGCCAAGAAACGGGTCCGCGCCGCTCGGCGCGACCACGAGGCCGACGAAAGCAGTAAAGATGACCAGTGACATCACGCGCGGCTTCAGCAGCGAGAAATAATCCCCTGGTGTCGCCAGCGAGAATGCCGCGTCGTTATCAACAGAAATATCGTTCATCGAACCGGCTTATGCCCGAAACAGTTACGTAGGGAAATAGGCTCACAAGAAAAGCTGCGCTTCTTGGTATCGAATAATCCAACCAACCTCAGGGAGCGATCCATTCAGAGCGCCAAGAACGCCCTAAAACAGTCGTAACGCCATACAAAACAAGGATGATCGCTAAAAACTAGCCAACCGAAATCCGGCTTGCGGGGCCGTAAAACCATTCCTACTCGATCTAAGCGATCCAACCAGGCGATCACTGGTGGCAATCCTGCTTCAGGAACTGGCCTGCTTCAGGAACTGGCCTGCTTCAGGTGCTGAGCTCGAAAAAACACCGTGCTATGAACCTCAGCTCACAAAAAACCACAGCGAAATGTTCAGCACAATATATCAACGAGCTCTGTTCAGCAGGGAAAACCTGCCGTACAGAGCCCGTTAACATCTCAGGCGCCGCACAAGGCGACACCAATTTTTCATCAAATTCGTTGTCTAATCGCGGAATATCAGCGACTTACCGCCGAATAAAACCGACACGGCCACCGCAAATACGACAAAATAACCAACGAATGTGAGACCTGACGTTGCCATCATCGTAGCCCAGCCTGTTTCCAGTTGGCCGAGCCAGATTTGTGGATCGGTCGGAGCCGCACTCGTAGCGCCGCCATATACGATCTGCACTAATGCAAAAATCAACATTGCTACAACGCTGACGCCAAACAGTTGGCCGAGATTGCGCATCATAAATGCACCAATAACGGCCACACCGACGACCATGGCCAGGTTAATCCAATCGCCACCGAGAAATACTCCCCGCGCGAAACCTAAAAGATCAGATACTATCACTTCCATCGAAACCGCCCCTCTTTCATTCATTGGTTCCCCTATGACAAAAGTTAACGACATTTAACGCTTTTCGTCACGCTGCAATGCAGCATTTCTATGCGTTTTTCTAAAATAAACCCCGCAAGATTTAACTTGCGGGGTTTGAACCGTCGAAAAGAGATTCGGAATTAAAATGCCTTGGCGTCGTCCGTATCAAAGCGCGGCAATTCATTGAATTGGTGGAAAGGCGGTGGAGAGGGAAGTGTCCATTCAAGCGTTGTTGCGCCGACACCCCAGGGATTCGCATCAGCCTTGCGACGATAAAAGAAAAATGCATCGATCATGCACACAACGAAAACGACGACACCAAATGCTGTAACGAGATAGCCGATTGTCGAGAGCTGATTCCAATACGTATAAGCTTCTGGATAATCGACAATTCGACGGGGCATCCCCTGAAGGCCGAGGAAATGCTGTGGGAAAAAGACGAGATTAACGCCCACAAACATAAAAACGAAATGCAGATTTCCCAACCATTCACGATAGAGCTTTCCGGTCATTTTGGGGAACCAATAATACCATCCCGCAAATATGGCGAAGACAGCGCCCAAGGACATCGTGTAATGGAAGTGTGCGACAACATAATAGGTATCGTGCATGTAGTGATCGACACCTGCATTGGCGAGCACAACCCCCGTCACTCCACCGAGGGTAAACACGAAAATAAACCCGATCGCCCAGATCATCGGTGTTCTGAATTCAATCGAGCCGCCCCACATTGTGGCAATCCATGAGAAGATCTTAATGCCGGTTGGCACTGCGATGACCATCGTCGCGGCGACAAAATAGGCCTTCATGTTCACTGAAAGACCCACCGTATACATATGGTGCGCCCAGACAATAAACCCTACAAAGCCAATCGCAACCATCGCATAGGCCATGCCGAGATAGCCAAAGATCGGTTTTTTGGAAAATGTCGAAACAATGTGCGAGATGAGACCGAAACCGGGTAAGATAAGAATATAAACTTCGGGATGACCGAAGAACCAGAACAAATGCTGAAAGAGCAACGGATCTCCGCCCTGGGCTGAATCAAAAAACGCGGTGCCAAAATTTCGATCAGTAAGCAACATTGTGATCGCGCCCGCCAACACGGGCAATGACAGGACGAGAAGAAACGCCGTCACCAACACCGACCAGACAAAAAGCGGCATCTTGTGCAGCGTCATACCAGGGGCGCGCATGTTGAAGATGGTCGTGATAAAATTGATGGCGCCAAGAATAGAAGACGCGCCGGCCAGATGAATCGCCAGAATCAAAAAGTCCATTGCCGGCCCGGGGCTGCCCACGGTTGACGACAGCGGCGGATAAAGAACCCAACCACCGGCAAATCCTAATTGCTGGGCATATCCTGGCGATAAAAGCGACAGTGTTACGAGCACACCAGACGCAACGTAAAGCCAAAATGATATATTATTCATCCGTGGAAACGCCATGTCCGGCGCACCAATCATGATGGGCACAAACCAATTCCCGAAACCACCAATCAACGCTGGCATGACCATAAAGAAGATCATCATCAGGCCATGATAGGTAATGAGGACATTATAAAAATTGGAAGCAGCAACAATCTGCGCTTCTGGCGGTAAGTTTTGATCCGTAAACGCAGTGAGAAAAGTGATACCAGGTTCAGCGAGTTCCATCCGAATCAGACCTGACATCGCACCGCCAGCAATACCGGCAATGATTGCGAGAATCAGATAAAGCGTCCCAATGTCCTTGTGGTTCGTCGAGTAAAACCAGCGCACAAAAAAGGGCGGCTGATGATCGTGATCTGCGTGAGCAGCGTGAGCGTCTGACATTGTCCGTGCCCTTCTTTCTTATTTTTTATCAGCGTCAGCGCGGATCTGCGCAAGTTTGACGTCATCTTGAAACATAGGCTCAAGCCCTGCGAGCGCACGTTGTTTGTTTATCCAGATTTCAAACTCCTGACGTGAAACAACTTCGACTGCAATAGGCATAAAAGAATGCCGGGTGCCGCAAAGCTCCGAACATTGCCCATAATATATGCCTTCACGCTCAACGTTGAACCAGACCTCATTAATGCGCCCGGGCACTGCGTCAATCTTGATCGCAAACTGGGGAACCGCCCAAGCATGAATAACGTCCGAGGCGGTCACAGTGACGCGAATTGTTTCTCCAACTGGCACGACGATGCGATTATCGACTTCGAACATAAAATCCTCAGGTGTCGTTTTCTCTTCAACCTGCATGTTCGAGAAGAAATCAAAATCACCAAAGTCAGGATAAGCGTAATTCCAATTCCACTGATTTCCAGTCACCTTGAGCGTCATTGAGGGCGCTAGCACAACTTGCTTTTCACAAATGTCGAAATAGCGCTTAAAAGCTGCGCAATTGGAACCGTTCTGCGTTGCGCGACCACCGCGGATCAACACTTGTTCGCCCATGGCCGGAGCCGACTTCAACGAAACCTTGACTTCAGGATCACCGAACCCTTTGACGGAGTAATCCTCTTTATATTTGAGAGACCGCAACCCGGCAGGTGAGGATATCAAAACCTGCAGGTGGCTGGACCGCTTCACTTGACGGCTCTGGGGGAAATCATTCTCAAAAATGAATTCAGTGGTCGCCCCGTCGGCCTCGGCGACCACCTGTTTACCATCCGGCACAACATCTTCTTTGTAGAGCAAGTCGAATGACGGGAGCGCAATCACCAGTAGAATCAGGATTGGTATGCCGGTCCAGATTACCTCCAGCAACGTGTTGTGACTGAACTTTTTTGGAGTCGGATTGGCTTTGGAATTAAAGCGCACCATCACCCAGACGAGCAGCCCCAACACAAACAAACTGATGATCGTGATAATGGGCATCAGCACAACATTGTGGAAAAAATGAACCTGCTCAGCCATCGCCGTAGCAGGTGGCAACATGCCAATCCCTCCTACCACAGGCTTAGCCAATGATGATCCCACTGTGGCGCCCACAATTGAGAGCGTAGCGAATAAGTTTTTTGCCGTGGATAACCGCGTCATGAATCCCCGCATCGTTAAGAGCGCTTGTCGCCAATAGTCCAGCCTCGCCAGACGCCGCCGTCGATACGCCGTATGGCCCAATGAGGTCAATTTTTTTCGCGCATGCTTATAAAACGGACTGCAATCTTTCGTCATCGGCCAAATAAGGGATAAAAGGTCGCAGGCGCAGGAAACTGATGTTTGGGCGTCAAATATCGGCCGGATGCATTCCAATACGGCCATCCGTCTGCTAGCTGATGCCTGTCATGACCAATCCATTGTTTTTTTCCCGAGCTGGGCTCGACCCGAGTGAAACGCAGTCCATAGTCGATGATGCGCTCAAAGACGCCGACGATGGAGAACTCTATCTTGAGTATACCCAGTCGGAAGCGTTCGTCTTTGACGATAACCGCCTGAAAACTGCGAGCTATGACGTCACACAAGGCTTTGGCCTGCGCGCGGTCTGCGACGAATCAACTGGTTACGCCCACTCTTCGGAACTCTCCGCATCGGCGCTCAAGCGCGCCGGCGACGCCGTCCAGGCGGTCAAAACTGGCTATTCTGGCGCCCTCGCCGAAGGACCGGCGCGCACCAATGTCAAACTCTATCCCGATGAAAACCCGCTCGGCGGGATGTCCTTCACGGAAAAAACAAAGCTACTAGAAGATATCAATGAATATGCCCGCCGCCGCGACCCACGCGTACGTCAAGTCTCATGTAGCTTGTCCGGCGAATGGTCGGCAATTGAGATTATGCGTCCAGGCGGCGAACTGATTCGCGATATACGCCCACTTGTCCGTCTCGGCGTTTCGGTGACCGCTGGCGAGGGTGACCGCCAGGAGAGCGGCAGTCACGGTGTTGGCGGCCGCGAGGGCTATGCGCAATACATCACCCCTGACGCCTGGCAAGGGCAGGTTGATGAGGCGCTTCGTCAGGCCCTGGTTAATCTTGAAGCGATCCCCGCCCCAGCCGGAGAAATGGAAGTGGTGTTAGGCCCTGGTTGGACTGGCGTCCTCTTACACGAGGCCGTCGGCCATGGGCTCGAAGGTGATTTCAATCGCAAGCAGACATCCGCCTTTGCAGGCCGTCTCGGAGAACGCGTGGCGGCGCCGGGCGTAACTGTAGTGGATGACGGGACGCTCATTGGGCGTCGCGGGTCGTTGTCAGTCGATGATGAAGGCGTTGCGACTGCGCGCACCGTCTTGATCGAGGACGGCATTCTTAAAGGATATATGCAGGACCGGATGAACGCCCGCCTGATGGGTACAGACCCAACCGGAAATGGACGGCGCGAGAGCTTTGCCTCGCAGCCTATGCCGCGCATGACCAACACCTTCATGCTGGCCGGAGATCGCGCTCCCGAGGACATTTTGAAAACCGTCAAAGACGGCGTTTACGCCGTGAATTTCTCCGGCGGGCAGGTCGATATTACCTCAGGAAAGTTCGTGTTCAACTGCACAGAAGCCTATCGGGTGAAGAACGGCAAAGTTGGCGCTCCATTGAAAAACGTTGCTCTGATCGGTGATGGGCCGTCCGTCCTTACCCGGGTTTCAATGATCGGCGACGACTTCGCTCTCGACACCGGCGTCGGGGTTTGCGGCAAAGCTGGCCAGAGCGTTCCGGTCGGCGTTGGTCAACCAACGATAAAAATCGACGCCCTCACCGTCGGCGGCGCAGCCGCCTGATCCAGGTTCCCTTCAGAAGATGCTGTCGAATTAAAATTATCAAAGAAGTTGGCCGAGCATTACATGCTTCGCGCTGCTCGACGCCAGATATTCTTATTTTGGCAAAACCGTTTCAGCCGTTAGTCGGCGCGCGGATTTATATAAACAACATTACCGCCTGGAATTCCGTTAAGGTTGATAGCGCCCCTTTGAATGAGCCTTTCTGTGACGGCGCTGTAAAACGCCCTTCTCTCTCTTCGGCGTTTTTCGCACTGTCGAGCGGCGACTGCGTTCTCTCAAGCGTCACCGCCGGTTTCGCTGTCATCATTAATAAGTACTACCACCGCCATAGCGGACCCCATCCCATGGCAATCTTCGTAAGGGTTGTGTATTTGCGCGAGGCATATACGATTTTGCACTGCACGACGGTGACGTTTATGACAACAACATGATCAATTTCGTTACGCGTTTTGCGCCATCTCCCACTGGGTATCTGCATCTTGGTCATGCATTTTCAGCGCTCACTGCTTATCATGCTGCGCGAGCGGTAGGGGGACGTTTTCTGCTCCGTATTGAAGACATCGATGAAGGACGTTGTCGGCCCGAATTTGAAGATGCAATCTATGAAGACCTTGAGTGGTTAGGGCTTCAGTGGGAAACGCCCACAAGACTTCAATCCACTCATTTCAACGATTACGCGGCCGCCCTCGAACAGCTTCGGGAAAAGAACGTGGTCTATCGATGCTTCAAAACGCGTAAAGAAACCGCCGATGAAATTGCCCGCGCGCCTCATCTGCCCCCTGATGGACCGGAGGGCCCGCAATATTTTGGCGCGCCGTTGACCCCAATGGAGGAGCGCTCTCGCCTCACCCGTGGAGACGCCTATGCATGGCGATTATCGATAGCCGCTGCACGAGATTTTTTGGGTCCTGCATTCGAACGGTTATCCTTCATCGAAGAAGGGTTAGGCCCCAATGGCGAAATTGGGTTCGTGAAAGCCAAGCCAGAGATCTTTGGTGACCCGGTCATTGCGCGAAAGGATTTAGGAACGAGTTATCATCTCGCCTCGGTATTTGATGACGCAGTACAGGGCATCACCCATGTGATACGCGGCCAGGATCTGTTTTACGCCGCGCATCTGCACCGGTTATTGCAAACACTGCTAGATTTACCAGAACCGATCTATCGCCATCACCGGCTGATGAAAGACAAAAACGGCAGGCGGTTTTCCAAACGCGACCAATCCATAACCCTGAGAGCGCAACGAGAAGCGGGTGTAAAACCGAGCGACATACGTCACTCATTCGATTTTCGGTAAATCGGCAATTTTTATTTTTCCGATTTTCGCCATCCCATCATGGAATTTGATCGGAACCGCCAGCGTGCCGCCAGTCGCCAGCGCCATAAACCCAAGTCCGGTCGCCATTGCTTCGGACTCATATTTATTCAAAATACCAGCGCCCGCCAATATGGTCGCAACGCTGGCGGGATTTTCTATCTTCGCTTCAATCACACCGGCCGGATACCCGTTAACATCGAGACCGAGCGTTCCTGCAGCCGTAAGACGAGCGCCTTCCGCTTCCATCCCCAGATGATGAACAACAAGCGCGCCGTTCGCTCTTGTCCAATTTTCTGCGGGGTCGCCCGCATCGGTGAACACAGCCGCCTTCTCCAGACCAAAAGTTGCGTCCAAAAGAGAAACAAAACCAGAATGCCTCCCGTCCTCCAGTAAAATATCGACAGCATGCACGCTGCTTTCAATAAGCGCGGGGTCCTCAACATTCGGAGCAATATTCACCAACAGTCTTGACACGGTAGCTTTAGAAGATTTCCCCTCAGCGCGCGCCGCGCCATTCGTAACCTCCAGCATGAACAACCACTCCCGCTCTGGGTCGCGGGTAATGCTGGCGCGAATGTTTTCCGCTTGCGCAAACCACACTCCAGCATCGTAGTGATCAAACCGCTGCTCACCCAGGGGAGAAAAAATTAGGCGATTGAGGTCATAGGGAAGCGCATCAATAGCCAGGCGGTCAACTTGCCATCGCCAACGGTCGGGGTCGCCAATTTCAACACCGTCGATTTTCGCCCTTAAAAAAAACGGGAACCCCCCCGTCGATATTTTTTGATATGAAACATCAAGACCGTTTTCTCTCTGATCATCAGCCCACGAAACGACGGCTCGACGCATCTCCGTGGCGCCATGTCGCCAGAGAAGCCCATAACCGGCAACGATCACGCCAGCAATCGCGAAAGGTAAATACAAGAGACGTCGCGAAGGGCGACGGTGAGAAGCAGCCATCTAGGGGCTCCTATTGCACGACGACTTCGAACCGCATCAAGGGGCGCACATCAGTGCATCTTGCGGTGAAGGGTTTTCCACTGGGTGATCCGAAAGATCCGGACGAGCGGATTCTATTTGTGCTTTGAGCAGCGGCATAAATTTCTTTCGGTGAAGACCCGAGGCAATCGGTGGTAATATTCGAATCGTAATCTCTCCAGGAATTTTCAAAATTCCGGGATAGCGCCAATGTCGGCCAGAATCATGCGCCACTGGCACACATATGCAATCGGAGGCTTTATAAACTCCCGCTATGCCTGGTTGATAGTCAAGCCGCTCGCCGGGTGTGGAGCGCGTGCCTTCAGGAAACAAGATCACCTGGCAGCCATCGGCAATCTTCGCCGCCGCAGTTTTTGCCAGCAGCCGCATTGCTTTCGCACCTGCTGCACGATCAACAACAATGTTGCCAGAACTACCCACCCACCAGCCGTAAACGGGGACTCTGACCAATTCTTTCTTGAGCACCATGGCAGGTTTTGGAAATAATGCGAAAAGGACAATGGTCTCCCACATCGACTGATGATTTGACGCAACAATCGCGCCGTCCTTGCAGATGTTTTCCGCACCTTCAACGCGATAACTCACACCGCAGATGAGCTTCAACGCCGCGAGCACTCTCCGACACCAAAATTTGTTTGCCGCCCGCACACAATCTTCTCCGAAAGCAAGGGCAGGAAAAACCAGAATCACAAAAAGAACGGTGAAAACAGCAAGGAAAAGGGTGAAAATGCTGGAGCGGATAAAAGTCATGACGTCTGCATCTCAGTCTCTATTAGGCGCAACAAAAGTCTTTACGCAGACGGCAACGTATTTTGAATATTCCACTGCAAGTTTTCGCAAGGCAGAAATTGAAGTCGGTTGACGGTTTGCGTTGAGCAGCCCAGAGGGGACGGGGTAGGCTGCAATCTCTATGTCCGCAAGGTTTGTTCTCGTTTCAAGCAATGCTCGGGGCATATGGTAGTCCGACGTCACGAGAATAAGCCGTGTAAATCCATGAGTATTCGCCCAATCGCGCACTTCCGCGGCATTGCCTTCGGTCGAACGCGCCTCAAGTCCGAGATCAACACAACATTCAAAGAGATCCGTCTCACCCGTCCACATCGCTTGAATGCTCGAGCGCGTTATTTCCGGATTCACTCCTGAAATGAGCAAGCGTGATCCAGCGCCTTTGTTTAAGAGATCCATCCCCGCGGTTATCCGCGCTCCAGCGCCGGTAAAGACAACAACGCCGTCTGCTGGAACAGCAACACCACTTGAAGGCTGAGGCAGGACAAGGATAAAAACGACCAGACCCGACGCCCATAAGAGCCCTACTCCCGCAAGGACCATGATTACCAGTCGCACGCTAACTCCTCATTTACTTTCTTTTGGAGGATAACCGGTTTTCTAGCGGGCGCCTAGAATTCGTAAAGCGTCCTCAATACTGACGCCGAAGCGTCTTCAGTACGGTCATTCGAGCGGTTGCGGCGGTCACCAGACACGTGATGATGGGAACGACCAACAACCAAAAAACGACACCTCCGGTGAGGTTAACATTCGGAAGAAAAAAACTTTCGGTTGCGCCGGTGCGGGTGATGAGCAAGGCCGCCCCGAGGGCGATGAGCGCGGCAAATAACCCGGCCATTGACCCCCTCAGACCGAGAATAAAAAACCGCCTCTGGACCTCATTAGCGATAAAATCATCCGTGGCGCCGACCAGATGCAACAGGGAAACGATCTCGTGATTGGCGGCAAGTCCCGCGCGCGCGGCAAAAACAGAAATTGCGCACGCAGCGCCCATAACCAATAGAAATACAGCAAATGCGAGGGCCTGGCCCGAACGCGCAGCCGCCGACAGTCTTGAATGCCATGCCCCGTGATCATCGACTGTAGCCCCCGGCGCAGCGGCTGCCAGGCGCGTGCGCAATAGCCCAAGATCACGGCGCAGGGCTGGCGTCGCTTTCACCTCAATTATGGCCGGGATACTCAGGTAATCACTGATATTGCCGCGGCCAAGCCAGGGCTCGAGCAATCTAGCGGTCTCTTCTGACGTCATGGCATTTGCGGTTATTACCCCCTCAGTTGAATTTAGAATCCGCAATGCTTCCTGTGTGTCTTCCTCGATCGCCTGAGCAGATGAGCCTTTCACCTGAATGGTGAGAGCTGTTTTGAGTTCCGACGTCCACTCGCCAGCGGCTAGAGAAATCAAGATAAATCCCGCGAGCGCGATGGCGGCAAGAAAGGAAATGGCCCCGATCACCGCGGTTAACGGCGCCCCACCGGCGCCAGCTTCCGGCATAAGTGGCTCTGACCTGAATTTTCGGAAAAACCCTCCTGAAGATGCGACTGATTTCTCAGATCCTGTTAAATTATCGGTTTTCATCATTCTGTCGCTCATACGCCCGCCCCGGCCGGTTCTTCACACAGTCGGCCAGCCGTTAATTTCAAGATCGGTTTTCCGAGCGTTTTAACGAGATTATGATCGTGCGTTGCAACAATCACGGCGGCGCCAAGCTTGTTGAGCTCAATAAAGAGCTTCATGATCCTTTCGCCCATGGCGGGGTCAACATTTCCGGTGGGTTCGTCTGCGAGAATCAGGTCTGGTTTCGAGACAAGAGCGCGCGCCAAGGCAACGCGTTGCTTTTCACCGCCGGAGAGGGTGGGTGGTTTTGCCTCCAGCCGGTGACCCAGTCCAACCCAATTTAAGAGTTCTCTTACGTCTTCGCGATATTTGTTTTGGTTAACGCCCGCCACTTTCATGGGTAAAGCCACATTTTCGAACGCGGTGAGATGATCAAGAAGCCGAAACTCCTGAAAAACAACGCCAATTCTGCGGCGCAGCGCGGGAAGCGCGTCTCGTGGAGCCGTCGTGACGTCACCCCCGAACAAGGTCATTCGCCCCTCGGTGGGCCGTTGGGCAAGATAGATGAGCTTCAAAAGGGTCGTTTTTCCCGCGCCGGACGGACCTGTAAGAAACCGGAATTCACCCTCTCTCAACGAAAAATTGACATCATTCAGGGTTTCCGGCTCATCCTCATAGGCGAATGCAACATTTTCAAATCCAACGATCAAAATCTCAATCCCTTTACAATTCACCTGAGTCGACCGGTTGCCATTATGAGCCAACAGGCGCTCACACACCAAAAGCGTGATTCTGTGGCCCTATGATAATCACCTGTCCACATTGCGCCACGCGCTATGATGTCGATGACGAACGCTTTTCACCGGGCGGACGTTCTGTTCGCTGCGCCGAATGCAGCGACAGTTGGTTTGTACCGCCCCCCCTTCCAGTAGAAGACCTCTTGATGCCGCGCCGCACGGAAAGTGAAGGCGAGCCCGAAAGACCCATCCGAGATCGAGAGCGGCCCTATGCCCCCCCTGATGAAGAGGAGGAAGCCGCTCTCTTCAGTGACCATAAGCCAGAAGCTAGGGCTAAACGCACGTCAAATATACATCGTAATGAGAGTGCGCCGCAGCACACTCAGCGAGCATCACACACTGAAGCGCCGCGCCGCCGTCCGGTATATGATAGAGATCTAGAAAATGACGTTCGGAGCCCCCCCTCTGAGCGGCGCAGCCACGCCCAGCAAGACGTCGGCCGAACGCGCGGAAGCAAAGATCGCACGCGCCCCAGTGGTCGTCCTGATAGAAGCGGAAACGAAAAAACGTTCAACGAAAATATTGATCGCAACCGCCCGCAAACATACGCCAATAAATCCCCTCCACTCCCCGAAGACGACACACATTTGTTCGCCTCCCATGACCGCCCTCAAGACATGCAGGCAGATATTCGGGAAAGGCGTGAAGAGCTTCGTTTTTCCGATAATCTTGATGTTGAAATAGAAGATAGCGCGCGAAACGAAGCCGAACGGCAAGAAAGAGTCGTCGATGCGGATTGGGAAGATGTCGAAGACCAGAGGTCTGATACCCAACAAGAACGCACTCGGCATCATGGCGACGCAAAGACTATTCGAACCAAGCGGCGACGCGAGACGGCGCTCGTTCGGCCAGAAAGCACCGACAATTTCGATGCAAACTACTTCGATGATGAATTCTTTGCTGACTTACGGGTCCAGCCAAAGGCGTTAGCAAAAGCATTGAAAAAAGCCCGGAGGCGCGCCGAATCACGTGAGAAAAACCGGCTCACGCCCTTACGCCTCCTCGGCTGGTCGTTATGGATAGGCGCTGTCACAGCGACACTTTTCGCGGTCATTACCTACCGCAACGAAATTGTTCGAATTTGGCCAAGCAGCGCCGGCGCATATGCCGTTATTGGAATTGAGGCTAATCCATATGGTCTGACGATCGAAAGCGTTCACCACCGGCTCGCCATCTCCACAGCCGGGCCAACGATCGAAATTACCGGCAGCTTGCGTAACGAAAAAGACACCCCAACGAAGGCTCCGCTCCTGCAGGCGGAAGCGTTAGGACCTCGGGGCGAGTTATTATCGAGGTGGACATTCGAAGCGAACGCCGAAGACGTCTTGGCAGGCGGCTCCATTGATTTTATAACGCGCGCCCCGGCGCCCGAAGGAATCGCCGAAGTCGCGCTGTCCTTTGCACCTGAAAAAGGCGGCGTTGTTTCGGTCGATAATTTCCTGACGAGGCGAGACAAGTAACCTCTGAAGGCCCAAAAGCATGCGCACTCTCTATTCCGAAGCGGAAATAAAAGCCCGCATAGACGCTATCGCTAACGAGATAATCCACGATCTTCCCAGCAATTTTTTACTCGCGCCCGTACTCACCGGCGCATTTATCTTTGCCGCCGACCTTATTAGAGCGTTATCAGAGCGCGGGGCGGATCCTCTCGTCGATTTTGTGCAATTATCAAGCTATGGCGGAGCGCGTGCATCGTCCGGCGTCGTGAGGTTGTTGAAGGATTTCTCCGTCGACCTCACTGGCCGATCCGTTCTTTTGGTAGATGATGTCCTCGATACTGGACGAAGCCTGCACTTCGCAAAACGCATGGTCGAAGAACGGGGTGCGGCAGAGGCGAAAATATGTGTTCTGGTTCGCAAAGACACCGGACACAGCGAAGACATCGAGGCTGATTATGTCGGCTTTGAAGCCGGAGCGGACGATTTTCTCGTCGGCTATGGCATGGACGACGATGGCGGCAAGCGCGGACTCGGATTCATCGGCGCTGTTTAACACAAAGCCGACTCAAAACCGGTCGAGCAATCGTTCAAGGTAATCGATTTCTTCCTTGGAGCGACCGGATTCACCCAATCGACGGCGCAGTTCCTCCATGACATCGCGGGCGCGTCCTGCAGCCCCGTCAATCGGAACATCGGCGCCGTCTCCATAAGCCCCGCCCGCCCCCTCAGGTCCGACAGGTCGGCCGAGCGGATCTCGTCTAGACCCAGCTTCACCCTCTCTTTCTCCCGCGCCGGCCTCGCCTGCTTGGCGCATCGCTTCCCGCGCGAGATCCCCAGCTCCGGCGCGGAGATTCTCAACCGCCCGCTCCATTGCACTCGCCGCAGCGCCAAAATCATCCGCATCCAGCGCATCCTCCGCAGTACGCATCTCATCTAATGCATCACGGAGCTCACGAGTCGCTTCACCGCTAGGATCAAATCCCTGCCCATCACCCCCGAGTTCATCAAGAAGGGACTCAAGATCACCTGCGATGCCTCCCTCTTCAGTACTGAGATCATCACCGGTTGCGCCCAACGTCTGCCCGCGCTCAAAGGATCGGTTCGCGAGATCACGTTGCCTGCCAATAAGATCTCCCGCATCACCGGCGGCGCCGCCATTACCCGCAGAACCACTCGCTCCCTGACCGGCCCCCGCACCGCTGCCGCCCTGCGCCAAACGCAGATTATTCAACAGATTTTCAAGATCGCCCAAGAGCTGGCGCGCGGCGTTGTTAGCACCCGATTGGGAAAGGTTGCGGATGGAATCAAGCATCTGATCGATGTCACTTTGGCCTATCTGTTCCGCCTGACCCTGTTGCTGCGCCATTGCTTGCCCGGATTGTGCAAGCGCATGGACGTAATTCTGGATGGCGGCGCGTAAATCCTCAACGAGCCGTGCGATCTCCTCATCATCGGCGTCGTTTTCAAGCGCTTGACGAAGCGCCTCTTCCGCTGCCTCCATACGGCGACGCGCAAGCTCTAAAGCTTCGTCTTCCAGTTGAAGCGCCAATGGCCAAAAATTTTCAACCGCGTCATCAAACCCCTCACCGTCTTGGCGCATAACGCGCCAGAATGCCGTCCGTAACAGGAGATATTCGGTCGCATCTTCTGAAAAACTCTCCGGCGCAAGTGTAAGAGCGTCAAATGACCGCCCAACACGTTGCCAAGATGGAGCCGCCACCGCCAAAGTTCTGCGTTGTTCAACAACAGCTCTCGCAAGAGGGTTATAGAATGCACGTTGCGGCAGCTTGAAGGCGATCTCTTCGGTCTCACCAGTTTGCCCGGCTCCATCCTTACCAACTATTTTTACATACACCGCTAACCCTGCCCAGGGATCGGCTTGAAGGTCGATATCGAACCGGCGCGCTCCAGTAGGACCTGCAGCCCCGTTCAAAACCAGCGTGCGCACCTCTTTGAGAGAAGAGTCCTGCAGTCGCGGAGCATCAAGGGCAAGGGTCTGTTCGGGATCCAGACGAAATTGAACGGACAATTCATTCAGTCCGTAATCATCCGTAACCGCCACAGAAAAGGCAACAAGCGCATCGTCCGTTGAAGAAGGCAGGTCGATAAACGCGACCGTCGGCGAGGTATCGCGTATAATTCCAATTGGCCAACGGCCTTCCCGGCCACCATGCCGCAACCTGACGACGCCGCTCTGGGAAACCATCATGGTTGAGCGCGTGACGTTTCCGGAGCTGTTCACGTCAGCCGGAACCTCGTCTTTGTCCGTCAGCAGGCTTAATCTTGTCTGACCTCTGCCATTCACTTGTGCGACAACTGTGGAACCTTCAGGGGTATTTTTTTGTTTGCTCACGCCTGCCAGTTCTTCACCTGCGCGCAATAAATAGATCGGCGCCATGCCGGTATAAGATGGCGGCTCAATCCACAAATCGACGATACTCATCGAACCGCTTCCAACACTGCCAGGTTCAAGTGTTTTAGAAAGTCGGGTTCTCCAATCGTCACCCGCAGCCACAAGGGCAACGATCAACACCCACACCGCGGTATAACGGAACCCGTACGGGTCGCGCGCATCAGCAGTGGTCCGAGGTGGTTTTAACCGCGCCGACGACGCCCGTCGCTGCATATCCTCAATATGCGCCCGCCAGAGCGCTGAGTCCGCTTGTCGACTATCGAATGGCTCATCTTCGAGCGCTTGAAGTGGAGCATGCGCCACACAGCCATCCGCCTCCAGGCGGGCAAGCCCATCACGGCGGCAGGGCCATCGGATTTCATGGCGATACCGCCAAAGCGCTGCGAGGCTCATGGCAATCGTCAAAGACAAAGCAATCCAATGGATTGCCGCCGGTAATTTCGCCCAAATGTCAAAAAGGCTTGCAATTATGAGGAGAAAGCCTGGTGCTAACGTGGGCAAGATCGCTGGCCATGCTCTCTCCCAAAATAGGACAACACGAGCCAGCAAAACTGAAAATTCACCGGGAAGGCGTTTCAGTTCGGGTCGACTTGTATGCAACTCTTTCGTCATACTTCTTGCAGCTTACCCTGCCACTGGCTGTCCGTCGATACGCGTGGGCGGCGTCTTATCTGGCCTGGACCCCATTTTGTCGAATATCTAAGCGGTCGAGTCTAATGGAGAGTTGTTTTGTTCCTGTCTATCACATCTTCTAAACGCCGAAAAAAGCTCGCAGAGGACGCTTCACGTTCACGGTCGTCGAGCATTGGGATGAACGTCGCGATTATACTGGTCGTAGTTTATAACCTTATTGGTCTCGCTGATATTGTATCCACGTCGCTTGCCATTAATTCTGGCGCCGGCGGAGAAGCCAACCCCATTATCGCAGCGGCAATGGAGACTTTCGGTTACGGATGGATCTTCGCTAAACTTTCCGTTCAGGCCCTGATCAGCTTCATGGTTTTGTGGTACCCACATTGGATTGTGAGTGGTTTTTTCGCCGCCGCGATTATTGGCAACACCTTCATCATATTTGGTAATTTTCAGATAGCAGGCGTGTTTTAAACTCCCGCCTGGGTCGATGAGTTGATCTTTGTGTCGCTCATTCCCGCCCAGGCTGAGGGTCGACGCCTCGCCCATCGTTTAACCATGAAGGCATTCTCTCTCTCATCAGCATATCATCGATTGTCGGCCGCACCCTGATGATCGCGCGCAGAGCGCCGCTGACTAACACTTCCGGGATGAGCGGCCGAGAGTTATATTCCGAGGTCTGAACAGCGCCATAGGCGCCAGTTGACATGATAGCGACAAGATCACCATTGTTCATTTCGGGAAGAGCGTGAGTCCGAACAAACCGATCGCCTGTTTCACAGATAGGACCAACAACGTCATAGTCCTGACAGGCGCTGCCGACTGTCCTTTCGCTCACCGGCAGAATATCATGATAGGCGTCATATAATGCAGGGCGCAAAAGATCATTCATGCCGGCGTCTATAATAAGAAACCGTTTCTCATCTCCATCTTTCATATAAATAACCCTCGAGATTAAAACCCCGGCATTGCCGACAATCATTCTCCCGGGCTCAAGAATAAGCTGAACATTCAGGGGCGCCGCAATACGCTTTATCATATTTGCGTATTCATCTGGATGCGGCGGATCTATGGCATTGGGGCCATAAGGAATACCGAGCCCCCCGCCCAGATCGACCCGCTCAATTACGCAACCATCTGCGCGCAGCGTGGTAACAAGTTCCGCTGTCTTTTTAAAAGCAGCCTCAAATGGCGCCAGCTCCGAGATCTGCGATCCGATGTGGATATCAACGCCTTTGACATCGATCCCCTTCATGGAGGAGGCGCGGGAATAAAGGTCTCGCGACCGAGTCCAAGGAATGCCGAATTTGTCTTCACGCTTACCGGTTGAAATTTTTTCGTGCCCTCCAGCCTTCACATCCGGGTTGACGCGAAATGCAATCGGCGCGCGCATCGCTTTAGAGAGTGCGATCTCATTTAACGCGTCAAGCTCTGGTTCGGATTCAACGTTGAACTGATAAATGCCCTCATCGAGGGCCAGGGCCAATTCTTGATGGGTTTTTCCAACGCCAGAAAAGACGATCTTTGCGGCAGGAATACCTGCTGCACGCGCGCGCTTTAGCTCGCCGCCAGAAACAACATCAGCGCCGGCGCCTTCTTCGGCTAATATTTTGATAACAGCGACATTGGAGTTCGCCTTTATTGAATACGCGATCAGCGCATCAACATCATCAAACGCTTTGCGAAAGATCCGCAGGTGCCGACGAAGCGTCGCTTCCGAATAACAATAAAAAGGCGTCCCAACCTCGGCCGCCAACACTTCGAGGTTCACCTCCTCGCCGTGAAGGACGCCGTCTTTATAGACGAAGTGGTGCATGGCCTATAACGCGACCACAATGGACACACTTCCCTCAGGTGGTCGCAGTGGCGCTTTCTTGCCACAAGCGGAAACACTGAAAAGCAGTACGGCAACCCATAGTAACAATCTCATTTCAACTCCTCCAGCCAGCGTTTGGCTTGCTTGCGAACCTCATCAGGCGCTGTCCCACCGTAAGATGTGCGCGATGCGACAGAAGCGTCTATCGACAATACCGAGAATACGTCATCTGTTATGCGCGATTCAATCGAGCAAAAATCATCGAGCGATAATGCGTCCAACCGTAAACCTTTTTCATCGGCTAACGATACGATTTTCCCTGTCAAGTGGTGTGCATCCCGAAATGGGATGTTCAGAGCCCTGACGAGCCAATCGGCCAAATCTGTTGCTGTTGAATGGCCGCGCGCCGCCGCCTCCCGCATCACGGCCTCATCAACTTCCATGTCTTTGATCATGCCTGTCATGGCCGCGCATGAGAGAACAAAATCATCAAATGCTGCAAACGTTGCGGCCTTATCGTCTTGCAAGTCCTTCGCATAGGCGAGCGGTAAACCCTTCATGACGAATAATAAATTGACGAAAGCGGCGCCGATACGTCCCACCTTAGCGCGGATAAGTTCTGCGGCATCCGGGTTCCGTTTTTGGGGCATAATGGAAGACCCCGTGGAAAATGCATCCGACAACCGCACAAAACCAAACTGCGGGGAGACCCAAAGAACAATTTCCTCAGCCAATCGAGACAACTGACTGGCGGCGATCGTGGCCGCCGAGAGCATCTCAAGCGCAAAGTCGCGGGAAGAAACCGCATCCAGCGAATTTGCACATGGCCTTTCGAAAGACAATTCTTTTGCGGTCATCACCCTGTCTATAGGAAATGCCGTCCCGGCAAGTGCGGCCGCGCCTAGCGGGCATTCGTTCAAACGGGTGCGCGCATCTTCAAATCGTCCGCGATCACGATCGAACATTTCTACATAAGCAAGGCAATGATGACCGAAAGTGATCGGTTGTGCAGTCTGCAAATGTGTAAACCCCGGCATGATTGTATCGGCATGGCTGGACGCCTTTGCCGCTAGAGCGCGCTGGAGGTCTTTAAGGGCCTCGCCCGCTTGATCGCAAGCGCGACGCGTCCACAATCTGAAATCAGTCGCGACCTGATCATTTCTGGACCGCGCCGTATGAAGACGCGCTGCAGGCTCCCCTATCAACTGCTTCAAGCGCGCTTCTATGTTCATATGAACGTCTTCAAGCGCTGTTGAAAAAACAAAGGCGCCAGATTCAATTTCATCTGCAATCTTGTCGAGACCGCTTGCGATTGCGACAGCATCGGCCGCAGTGATGATGCCGGCGCTCGACAGCATCGCCGCATGCGCTTTGGATCCTTCAGTGTCTTCACGCCACAATCGCCTATCAACATCAACCGAAGCGTTAATTTCCTCCATGATCTGCGCGGGGCCACCGGCAAACCGGCCTCCCCACATTTTGTTTTCTGGTCTGTCTCGTTTAACTGTCATCAGGGCATCGGTGAAATATAAGGAACAGACATGGCGTCGATTTTTCAAACCTCGAGATTTTGGCTGGTAACCTGGGGTGGTCTAGGCGCAGCAGTTCTCGTCTACGTCATTATCGCTTCGAGCGTCCAGCCGGCAAGTCCCGACGCCAAGAGTAAAATCCTGCGTGATCCTACACTGTTGGTCGGAGAAATGGCGAAATTCAATTATGCTTTTCCCACGCGCACAGCGCCGCAGATCAGTTTTTCATCCGATAATGGCGCTGTGAGCTTAGCCGATTTCAGAGGTAAAACCGTTCTGGTCAATTTATGGGCGACGTGGTGCGCCCCATGCTTGCGGGAATTGCCTTCACTTGACGCCTTGGAAACCCATCTGGGCGGAGCGAGGTTTCAGGTTATTGCAATCGCCGCCGATCCGAGTGGACCGGATGCCGCGCGTCAATATTTGGAAAGACTGAAAATCGAACATCTGAATCTTTATACCGACTCCCGCCTGGCATTTGCGAGCGCTGTTGGCGGCGCGGGGTTCTTGCCGGTCAGCATTCTTTATGACGCTAAAGGTCGTGAAATCGGTCGCATTGTTGGGGAAACGGACTGGAACAGCAAGGAAGCGCGCCGTCTCCTTGAGGCGGCCAATAGCCTGACAGAGAAAGATTTTCGTTCAGGGTCTTAGCGTTCTTCTGAAAAGCAACTCATCCTTGGAGGAAGCCGTAGATGCTTGGGGTGTCTTTTCCGCAATATCGTTTGCACTTGAAAACCTTTATTCCACAATCAGTTGCGCCAAACCATGGTGAGCCGGTTACCGAACCTTACAGAAATGTTGACCGGTTTTTTAATTGCGGCCATCAGTGGCCCCGCTATGGTCCACCTGTAACGCTGTAGAAAATCTGCGTAGCCTCAGGCGGCCAGTACTTCTTCAAGGGACCTAACATGACTTGCAAACACGTTTTTCTGGCCGCACTCATCACATTCATGTTGGCGTCTTGCGGGAACAACGCGGACAGATCTGAGCCAGAGAAAACCTCTTCCAGCGCAAAGGCAAGCGCCGCGAAAACAAAATCTCCGATTGCATTAGAGTTCCGCCTGAAGAACGCCAAACACATTGATGTCGATGCCTTGTTGGCGCTGATGCCCGAACATTCGCGTCCGACCTATAAGAGCGCCGAATTCGATAGCCAGATCGGCGCGACCGTCGTTAGTGACCTCACCTTTCACGACTCTGCCGGTGACTTCTTGGCGATTGAACGCGCCGAACTCTACGGTGTCGATCTCGAAGCCATTGATCGCATCAAGACTTCAGAAATCACGGATCATAACGCTCCATTCGAAACAGTCTTTCAGAAGATCCGCCTGTTTGGCGTCACTCCATTGAATACTGCGAATACCGCAGCTCATCTGTCACTCACGGCCGCAGAAATCGATGTTCTACGGATTCGCCAAGGGAGCTTCAAACACGCAAATGATGGCAACGAAGCCGCACAGATATTTAATGCATTCGAACTTGATGGGCTTTACTTCCAAGACATCAACGTAACGACCGAAGAAGAAGGCGCTCCTGAAATCAGTTTTAAAGCGCCCGATTTGCGTATTGTCGGCCTTGGCGGCGGTAAACTTGAGGCGCTCATCGCTCATAATCCCGAATATCTGGTCTCTCAAAGCGAAGGCTCAATCGACGCGATGGAAGAAAGGATGGGGCCTCAGGGCGCTATGTTCCTTCAAGGGCCATTACGCGGGCTGCTAGCGCCTACCCAGCAACGCACGACCTTTGAGCGCCTTGAGTGGCGTAGTATCGATTTTTCCAAACTGCTTTCATTCGCTCTCAATGGCGAAAATCCTCCCGTTTCAATCAAGAACCTCATCAGCCTTGGCGATCTCAGCGTGCTGGATACGAAAGTGTTTATTGACGACAATATTGCCGTTCACATAGCCGAATCGACGCTCTCAGCCACAGAGTTCATGGGATTCGCACCGACCAAAATCGAGGCTCTGACCAAAGACGCTATCTATGATTTCACGGCTTATGTTCCCGCTACGGAAGAAGATCTTCTCACCGTGTTGCGCAAACATGGCCTTGACAACATAAAGGGCAACGGCAAATTCGAATGGATCTGGGATCCCAAAAAAGGCGACGCCGCCTTGAGTTATGTCACGGAGGCGAAGGGGCTTGCAGATTTTTCATTAGATTTCGATCTTGTCGGTATAGAAATTGACAAAATCGAAGCCGCTATCGATGCCGATGATGAAGACGCAATCGCATCGCTGGCGGAACTTGATGGCTTCTCGCTTAAAATTCAAGATGAAAAGCTTCTTGATGCTGTATTCGACATTGTCGGCCTCCAAACGGGAATGGGCGGATCAGATTTGCGATTAACGACGCCTGCAATTATTCGACTTTCCGGCTCCAAGATCGCTAAACTCAATTCTCGCTTTCCCGGATATATCGATGCCGTCGCAGACTTCATCACGGACGGTGGTTCGCTACAGATTTCGACAAATACGGAGGCGCCCGTGTCGATCCTGTCCATAACTGTAGCAGGCAACAGCATGCCGCTAACGCTGCCCGATCTGTTAGAGCTCGAGATTACTCATAAGGAATGACGGGACAGAACAAGCAGCCAAAATGGGCTGATCTTTTTGGCGGCGCTGAAACGCAATTATCGCGTTGGAACTGGCGCGGCGCCGGAATAATCGTAAAAGCCGCGCCCCGTTTTGCGACCGAGCCAACCAGCTTCAACATACTTTACAAGCAGCGGGCACGGACGATATTTAGAATCCGCCAATCCCTCATAAAGCACCTGCATAATCGCGAGACAGGTATCGAGCCCGATGAAATCTGCCAGCTCTAACGGCCCCATAGGGTGATTGGCGCCGAGCTTCATACCTGTATCAATCGCTTCAACCGTTCCAACACCTTCATAGAGCGTGTAAATCGCCTCATTAAGCATCGGCATCAAAACGCGGTTAACGATGAAAGCAGGGAAGTCCTCAGACACCGCCATAGTCTTGTTGAGGCGTTCGACAATCGCTTTGGCCGCTTCAAACGTTTCTTTGGAGGTCGCGATACCGCGGATGATCTCCACCAACTGCATCATCGGCACCGGATTCATAAAATGCAGTCCGATGAATCGATCTGGCCGGTCGGATGAGGCGGCAAGGCCGGTAATCGAAATCGATGATGTGTTGGTCGCCATCAGAGCTTCTTTTTTAAGGATACCTGAGAGCTCAGCGAAGATCTTTTTCTTCAAGGCCTGATTTTCGGTCGCAGACTCAATCACAAGATCGCAATCGGCAAACATCGAAAAATTTTCCGCCCGGCTAATCCGGGCCAATGCGGTGGTCATCGCAGTTTGGGTGATGATCCCCTTAGCAACTTGCCGGCCCATATTGTTTTCAATACTGGTGACGGCCGCCATCACTCGATCAGGATCGATGTCATTGAGCATGACATTATAGCCCGCCAACGCCATGACGTGAGCAATGCCATGGCCCATCTGTCCAGCGCCAACAACACCGATTGTTACGATCGCACCCATGATGCCGCTCCGTACATCGCATTCGTTTAAAGAAGCCTAACCCGACTGTTGCGGTGCAGCAATCAATTTTGTCTACATAACTTTGGGCCAAGGCAAAGCGTTACGGATTTATGCGCTCCTTGATCGCGAGGGCGACCTTAAGCGCATTATTTTCGGGCATACGATCCGGATTGCAGTTGGAGCGAAAAAACGCTCCACCTGCGTAGAGCGTTTGATCGGCCTGAACTCATCTGCTGGTTAAAGTGCTTCTTCCAACTCCGGCAGCACTTTGAATAAATCGGCAACGAGACCGTAATCGGCAATCTGAAAGATCGGCGCTTCTTCATCCTTATTAATCGCAACGATGACCTTACTGTCTTTCATGCCCGCAAGATGCTGAATGGCGCCGGAAATGCCAACGGCAATGTAAAGATCGGGGGCAACTATTTTGCCTGTTTGCCCGACCTGATAATCGTTCGGCACATAGCCTGCATCCACTGCCGCACGCGATGCGCCAACGGCCGCACCCAGCTTATCGGCGACAGGAAAAATGTATTTCTCAAAGTTCTCGCTCGAGCCAAGCGCCCGTCCGCCGGAGATAACGATCTTTGCACCAGCGAGTTCCGGGCGGTCAGATTTGGTCAGCTCCTCACCGACGAAGGCCGAAAGGCCCGGGTCGCCAGTCGCGTCGACCTTCTCAACCGGCGCGGCTCCGTCATTGCCCGCAGCTGAGAACCCTGTCGCGCGCACAGTGATGACCTTCTTCGCGTCGTTCGACTTCACTGTCGCCATGGCGTTGCCCGCATAGATCGGCCTGACAAATGTGTCCGGCGCTTCAACAGCCACGATCTCGGAGATCTGCATGACATCCAGGATTGCGGCGACGCGCGGCATCACATTTTTGCCCGTGGTCGCGGCAGCCTTCAGAATGGCTTCATAATCGCCAGCTTGGCTTACAATCAGATCACAAAGGGGTTCGGCGAGGCGATGAGCATAGACCGCGTCATCAGCCTGCAGCACTTTCCGGACGCCCGTGATTTTCGCCGCTTTTGCTGCTGCGTCACCCACATCTTCGCCCGCGACCAGTACATCGACATCGCCGTTTATGGCGAGCGCGGCCGTGACCGTCTTGTTCGTGGACTCATCGAGAGAATTGCCGTGTACGTCGGCTACTACGAGGACAGCCATCTTAAATCACTCCCGCTTCGTTTTTCAGTTTCTCAACCAGTTGCGCTACGTTCTCGACTTTGACGCCGGCTTCGCGTTTGGGCGGTTCGGTGACTTTAAGGACCTCCAGGCGCGGTGCGATATCAACACCGTATTCACTGGCTTCTTTTACATCTAAGGGTTTTTTCTTCGCCTTCATGATGTTTGGAAGCGAGGCGTAACGTGGCTCATTAAGACGAAGATCGGTGGTGACAATCGCCGGCAGGTTCAATGTGATTGTCTGCAGCCCTCCATCAATTTCTCGGGTGACACTAAGCTTGTCGCCTTCCTTCGAAACCTTTGATGCGAATGTGCCCTGCGGCCAACCCAGCATCGCAGCGAGCATCTGGCCCGTCTGATTGCTGTCGTCATCAATCGCCTGCTTGCCCAGAATAACCAGTTCGCACTGCTCAGCCTCAACAACGGCTTTCAGAAGCTTTGCAACGCCCAGAGGCTCTACTTCAGCATCAGTTTTGATCAGTAATCCGCGATCAGCGCCCATGGCGAGCGCTTGGCGAATTTGATCCTGAGCTTTTTCTGGACCTATTGAGACAGCGACAACCTCAGTCGCCGTTCCGGACTCTTTCAGGCGTATGGCCTCCTCGACGGCAATTTCATCGAAGGGATTCATAGACATTTTGACATTGGCGAGATCGACGCCGGTGTGGTCAGATTTGACCCGGACTTTGACGTTATAATCGATCACACGTTTGACCGGCACGAGGACTTTCATCTCTTGCTCCTGTCGGGAGTTGAAACTGGAAGAAAAACGTCAGTGAAAACAGACGCCACAAATTCAGGCGGACATTAGACGCGGCCGTGAAGGCTTTCAATAACTTCCGGCGCCTTGTGAACAGCCGTTACCCGCCTGAGCGCGCCAACCACAAGAAAAGCATCATCAAGGCAATGGCTACACCCTGGGCCATCACGCGATAGCGCATTAATTTGTTAGAGTTCTTGCGGGCGAAAGCGCCGCCCTTAGCGAGGGAGAATATACCCAGACCCAAAATAACCGCCGTCACGGCCAAGGCCATCAGAATGAGAAAAAACACAAAGCCGCTCATGAATAATCTCCCGGATACGAAAATAGCTTGCGCCGCGCTTCGACTGAGCGGTTAAGGCATGTTTAGGGGCTCGGGCGCAAGATCGAACGCCGCATTATATATTGACGGGGGTTTTGACACCGCCACAGCTTGGAAAGAAATCCGTGCGAGATAGGCCCGCAGATCTGCATCCGCTGGCGCTTCAACGCCTAACCCACCCTCTTCCGGCGGGGCCAGCATCGGCGGTTTTAATTCATCCGCTGTGAAATCCATTCGCACATCATAACTGCGTTCGGCCTGGTAGCGCAAAAATCGCTGGGCGTTATACCACTTTGTTTTCTCCGCATCATCCGTGCACGTTGAAGCCTCAACACCAGTCGCGCCCCAACGTCTCTCTGGACAGTGATAAGGATCGAATGACAGATCAAAAAGTCGATCCATTACGTGCCCGAGATTAAGTCTTACGCGCGTTTCGTCGGTGCGCCGATAAATAATTTCACATGTGTCTTTTTCTTCGTTAAATGTGCGCCATAAATCAAATGCGAGGTTTTCTCCTTCATAGCGGACATATGGATCGCCTTCAGCTTCACGCTCCACGAGATTTTGTATTGCGCGACGCAATTCAATAAAACTGACTTTTAGGCGCGCATCCCGCGACGGCGTTGAGAAATCTTCCCACAAGCCGTACGTGCCGAATATGTTCGTGGGCAAGCGTTTTGGATGCGGTTTTAAATAAAGCCGAGCATCCGCCGCCCGGCTGACGGCAATTTTGCGATCCTTAACGGCGTTACAAATTACGCTGAGGCCATTTCTCAACTCATCAACCGGATTGTATGCAAAATCCGGCGCCGCCAGTTTACGGCGAACATAGTCATAATACGTCAATGTCCGGTTCTGGTATCGAAATTCGCCGTAATGCCATTCGCCTGACGGATGGGGCACATTACCGAAAAACTGTTCCAGTGAATAATTTTTCAGAGTCTCATTAGAGTGCGCACGCAACCTGCCCCCACGCAACGACCCATCTTCAGCCTCAGTGGCGCCTTCTAAGTAAACCGGCCTCCATGCCTTCAACCCAGAACCGAGCTCTGGCTTTGAACGCATAAAATTTGGGCCATAGACAGTGCGCGTAACTGTATCATCCGGGTGCGATGCGATTACCAGTATTCGGCCATCTTCCAAAATATCGTAAACGATACCCACATGACCATAAATGTCATAGGCGATGATACCCGGCGTTATCGCCTCACGGTTTATTTTGACCGGAAAAAAATCATCATGTTTTTTCCCACCACCGGTTTCGGGGTGTGTTCTGAACATCGCTGTCGATACTTCACCCCCGATACGGCCAATAAAAGACGGCCCATTAATCGGCCGGCGCCCGATTGAATTCCGCTTGGAGAATACAACATTGCCGCCTGTTGAATAACGTAGATCTTCCTGCTTGCCATCGGCTGTCCGCATAGCGCTCTGATAGGAAAACGGCAGCCCGTTTTTCCAAGCAAAATAGGCGCGCAGAATATACGCCATATCCGCACAATCACCGCGATAGCTTTGCTGATCAGTGTGGCGATATGGGTTGGCGTCGTCCCCCAGACAATCGCTCAATGATCCACAATTGGATCGCCCGATCGCCTGAACGAACTCCGCATAACTCGACTCGTCTTGAGCGTCCCATGCCGGTTTGGCAATGCGCCACTCGGCGCCGGTATTGAACGGGGGCGGGATCTCAGCCTTTGCAGCCGCAAAAAAGACGTTCAACGCGAGAACGCTTATAGCGCCCCCGCATATTCGCCCGAGCTTCATCGCCGATTTCATTCCCCTAATTTAACCCCCGATTAACCGACTCGATAGGGGGCTATTCAAATCAGTTGAACGATTCGCGCCCCTGCGTGGCGCATCCGCCGCAAAAGGGGGTTTGGCACAGCAATATTCAAAAAATCGCTGTAATTTCATGAGGGTAGTTCTAAAAATCGATTTTTCAAGTCTGGCAGACTCGATTTCCAATCACCACATCATCTGCATGAATTGAACGGCAATAGAGGAAAGGATGGATAATATGGGGGCTACACTTTTTGTGGCGGGAACTGTCGTCTTGTCGGTTTTTCTCCTGTTTTCAATCGTCAAGATTGTTCCGCAAGGCTATGAATTCACCGTTGAGCGCTTTGGACGTTACACCAAAACACTCAAACCCGGGCTCCATCCAATCGCGCCTTTTGTTGACCGGGTTGGTCGGCGCATGAATGTGATGGAGCAGGTCCTCGAAATTCCCAGCCAGGACGTCATCACCCGCGATAACGTCATGGTGACCACAGACGCGATCGCGTTCATTCAAATCATGGATCCGGCTGCAGCCGCTTATGAAGTCTCCAACCTTCAGCGCGCAATCGCCAATCTTTCCATGACCAATATTCGTACGGTGATCGGCTCTCTCGATCTCGACGAAACTCTTTCGAAACGTGACGATATTAACGAGCGGCTGCTGCGCGTCATTGATGCGGCGACCCAGCCCTGGGGCGTCAAGGTGACTCGCGTCGAGATTAAAGACCTTGAACCACCCGCAGACATTACCGAAGCCATGGCGCGCCAAATGAAGGCCGAACGATTGAAGCGGGCTGAGATTCTCACTGCGGAAGGTGACAGGCAATCAGCCATTCTACGCGCCGAGGGCGCAAAGCAATCCGCCATTCTCGAATCGGAAGGCCGCAAGGAAGCCGCTTTCCGCGACGCCGAGGCGCGCGAACGCGCAGCGCAAGCTGAAGCGAAAGCCACCGCAATGGTCTCTGAAGCGATTGCGCGTGGCGACGTACAGGCCATCAACTATTTCGTGGCGCAAAATTATGTAAAAGCATTCGAAAAGCTCGCCATGTCACCGCAGCAAAAGACCGTCATCGTCCCCACCGAGATGACGGCATTGGTCAGTACGATCAGCGGCATCGGCGCGTTGACGCAAGCGGCTGCGAGAGACAGCGCGAAGCAATCCGGGTCAGTTCCATCTACATAAGAGCTAGGCCGGGCCCAAAAAGGTCCTGCGACGCACGGCGCTGATTATAAGGAAGGGGTTTCATGATGGACGTTCTTGTTGAATTTATACGCACAATGCCATTCTGGTATTGGTGGGTATTGGCGATCGGACTGCTTGTTATCGAACTTGGCACAGGGTCGACGTATTTTCTATGGCCCGCGACAGCGGCGGTGATAACAGGGTTTTTTGATATTTGGCCGCTGGACGAAGCCTGGCGACTGCAACTGACGGTGTTTGCGACCATCACAGTTATTCTCGCCATTGTGGCCCCGCCCTATGTGAAGCCCTGGCTCCATAAAAGTCAGGCTGATCATCACCTGTTGAATGAACGGGGGGAACAAAAAATTGGCCGCAGGGTTCGCGTTGAAATCGCCTTCAATCAGGGAACAGGGAAAGTGCGCATCGGCGACACGCTTTGGCTCGCAGAAAGTGAATCTGGTGAAGATTTCACCGAAGGCATGGAGCTGGAAATCACACGCGCAGAAGGAACGAAACTTTTCGTCAAGTCGACCGAGGAGGCCTGACCTTACGCATCAGGATAGGACAACGATGATTTGGGAATTGAGTTAGTACTCTTGCTGGCGCAAATCACTGGACACAATCGCCCGGCCGATCGGCCACAAGGCAAATCCAGCCAGTTTTAGATGCGCCCAAGCGAAAGGTAGGCCAATGATTGTGAGGCCAAGTACGATCGCCGCAACAAAGTGACCAATCGCAAGCCACCACCCGGCCAGAACCAACCAGATCACATTCCCTAAAACCATCCAGGGCCCCATACCATTGTCATCGCCGTACTGGCGTTCGCTTGACACGGCGCGCGCTCCAAACGGCCACAATGTGTAAACCCCATTGTCGAACGCCGCGCGCGCCCATGGGAGTCCGATAATCGTAATGGCGAGAATCAGCGCCGCCACAAACCAACCAAGCGCTGCGACCGCACCGCCCAGCAACAGCCATACAATATTCAAGAACAGATCAAGCGGGGTAATTAAACGCTCGTCAGAAAGCGGGTGATCGCGAAACATAATGAGTCTCCCTTTGACTCATAGATAGGTTCAGACCGGGTCTATTCAAATGCCATTGGGCGCAGATTAAGCTCAGCTCAACGCTATTGACCACCAGGAATGGGCTAAATTACTGGCTAGCCGTAAAGAGCGCCAAAAGAAGGTTCCTGGGTCCGTTCCTCAACAAGCCGTGCGAACTGATCCACATAAACCGCGCCATCTGGCGTTCTCTGTACAATGACGATTCTCTTGTCACGGTCATCCCGGATACGGCGAATAAAGCCAAGAATTGACAACGCGTCGAGCGCCCTGCTGATGGCTGGCTTTGGCACATTCAAATCGCGCGCCAGCGCCCGCACAGTATGCGGGCCTGAATTCAAGTACACAGTTAAGAGAATGGCCCACTGACGCATCGACAGATCAGGCCCGTCGGTGCGCACGGCGTCTGCCATGACCTCGCGCCAGTTCGCCAGAATGTCGATTGCCGCCATGGTTACCGCGCCGCTGCTCGCCCGCGCTAACACCGCAGGTCCAGCTTAAGACCGTGCAACCGTTCGCCCAAAAAGGGCAAGGCCTCTGACCACTAACTGGATCCAAAATTAAGCCCCGAAGCGCTTCACCAGCACCTCAAAGAGCGCTCGAATCGCCTGCGCCTCGCCGCCAACCGGGCGACCCGGCTCGGCTTTGGTCCTCCATCCATAGAGATCAAAGTGCATCCACGCTATTTCATCTGGAACAAACCGCTTCAGGAATAAGGCCGCTGTGATCGAACCGGCAAAAGCCCCTCCGGAAATATGGCTCACATCGGCGACAGAAGACGACAGCATAGTGTCGTAGCCCCGCCACAAGGGCATACGCCAGACCGGGTCGCTCAACAGGTCGGCCTTATCCATCAGCGCCGCCGAAAGCGCATCGTCGTCACAATAGAATGGCGCCAATTCAGGCCCCAGAGCGATACGGGCCGCGCCTGTTAACGTGGCGAGGCTCACCATCAGATCTGGGCTATCCTCGGCGCCGAAGCTTAAAGCATCAGCGAGAATCAAGCGCCCTTCGGCGTCGGTATTGCCGATCTCGACCGTGATGCCCTGGCGGCTTTGGAGAATATCGCCAGGCCGATAAGCGCATCCAGAAACGGCGTTTTCCACCGCTGGGATCAACACACGCAGCCGGACATCCAGGTTAGCCGACATAATCATCTGAGCTAAAGCCAGCGCATGCGCAGACCCGCCCATATCCTTTTTCATCAACGCCATGCCGGCGGCATTTTTAAGATTAAGACCGCCTGAATCGAAACAAACCCCCTTACCGACAATCGTCAGTTTCGGCGCGTCTTCCCGCCCCCATTTCAAATCGATGAGTCGCGGTAATGCGTCTGCTGCGCGACCCACAGCATGCACCATCGGAAAATTCTTTGTAAGGAGGTCCTCACCGACAATAGCATCAACCTCTGCGTCAAATCTCCCCGCAAGGGAACGCGTCGCATCCTCAAGAGCACAAGGGAGCATATCGGCGGCAGGCGTATTAATAAGGTCGCGCGCTAAACCAACACCTGAGGCGGCGCGCTTGGCAGCCACCATATCGGCATTGTCCGGCGCCACCAATCTCGCATTCGATTTTTTTTGAGTCTTATAACGGTCAAAACGATAGCCGCCCAGGAGCCAACCCAGACAAGCAAGTGTCGCCTGATTGGCGCCCATTTTATCAGCGAACCTGTAATCGCCTTCTGGCAGTCGTTCTGAGCAAGCCGCGTACACGAAGGGGTCGGTTCCATCGCCACAACCGAGCAAAACGCCGTCTTCGCCAGCCAGCACAGCGCCAGCTTCTCCAGAAAAGTTGTTCGCTTTGGCAAGGGTTGCAAGACCTTGAGGGATACCCTCCAGAGCGCCGTTTTTCAGCTCGCGCACGTCATACACGGGGCTTGCGTTCGCGAAAGCCCCGGGTTCATAATTTTTCAATAGTTCTTCGCGCATCAATCTTCCGTTAACTTCCTAATTCTTATTTCTGTTGAACATCGGCATCCTCGTCAACCTTGATATCAAAGTTAAGCCTTTATTGATCGTATTTCGCAATGATGGGGTTCAAAGCCAACCAATATTGAGGATCGATCATGGCTATTCGCACTTTAGCGTTTCTCACCTCGGCGGTAAAATTCATTGGGGTTGGGCTCTGCGCCGTTCTTCTTTCGGCCTGCGCCACCATGCAAAAGACAGAGCACGCGGCAGCGGGCGGTGAAGATTATCGTGAATCCATCGGCGCCTTCGCTAACACTGCCAGCGATGCCGGTCTTGATCCCGTCGCGTCGGCGGCTTTTTGGGGAACACGATATGACCGTGAACCACAAAATGCTGATGTTGCTGTAAATTTTTCTGCTGCACTGCGAAAAATCGGCTCGAATGACGAAGCCATCACCGTCATGTCGAAGACCGCCGCACACGCGCAAAACAATCCTGATGTCAGCTTCGAGTACGGGAAGGCCCTGATCGAGGCCGGACGGTCCTTCGAGGCGGTACGTCACATTGAAAATGCTGCCGCTACGAAAGCTGGCGATTGGCGTGTGCTTTCCGCTTATGGTGTAGCGCTCGATCAAATTGGTGAGCATGAATTGGCGCGACAGAAATATAACCAAGCCCTGACCCTTGCGCCTGGCAAAGCAACAGTCCTGAACAACAAGGGTCTATCCTATGCCCTTTCTGGCGATCTTCGCCTTGCCTCACAAACATTAAGCGCCGCCACGTCCGGACAAGGCGGAGATGCGCGCGTGCGCCAGAATTATGCTCTCGTTTTAGCGATCAAAGGCGACCTGAAAGAAGCTGAGCGTCTCGCTCGTTCGGATCTGCCGCCACAGCTTGCAGACAATAACATTGCCTTTTTCCGCTCGCTGATGAGCCAACCAGCCTATTGGCAGGATCTCGCCGAGATCGATTTCGATGCACCCGCGTTTGACCCAACACCAACGGCGGAGACTGCGTTACCCCAACCGATGAAAAGGCAGCCCGAGCAAAAACTGCGTGAAGAACCCAAAAAAGAAGAAAAGAAAAGCGATGGCGCACCGATAGCGCTAACGGCGCCGGCTCCGATAACGCCCGCTTCACTGCCAGATATCAAATCGAAAAATGACGGATCCCACTAACGGATCATCACACTCGGTTTAAAGACGGCCGCCCTTATTCGGGCGGCCGCTTTGTTATGATCGACAACGCTCACACGAATAAAGCCGCCTCGACCTGGCTGGACGGATCGGGATAAGCTTATTTGATGTGGAAACGTTTAAAAGCGATCGGGCCGGGCGCACTCATCGCTGCCGCCTTTATCGGTCCCGGCACGGTGACAACGGCCACTGCAGCGGGGGCTCAATTCGGATATACGCTCGCATGGGCGCTCGTCTTCGCCACAATCGCAGCGATTATTTTACAGGAAATGTCAGTTCGCCTGGGCGTTGTCGCGAGGTTAGGCCTTGGCGAGGCGGTGTTAAAAACCCTCGGCGCGAATCCGGTTTTACGTTGGCTGCTGATCGGCCTCATAATAGCCGCACTTTTTGTGGGCAACGCTGCTTATGAGGGCGGTAACATTGCCGGCGCCGCGCTTGGCTTAGAGACTCTATTTGACGGCGCCGTGCCCCATGACGTGTTGGCAGGCGCCACTGCGATTATGGCGGCTGGCATGCTCTTCTTGGGCGGTTACCGCGCAATTGAAAAATTTCTCATCGCCATCGTTTTGCTGATGAGCATAACCTTCGCTGCAGCGCTCTTCATCATTGGGCCCGATCTTACGTCTCTTGCAAAAGGCGCCCTGCACCCACGCATTCCGGACGGAGCCCTCCCTATTGTCATTGGGTTGATCGGAACGACGATCGTTCCCTATAATTTGTTTCTTCATGCAGCCGCAGCGAGGCGGCGGTGGAAAAATGCAACGGACCTTCCCGAAGCGCGTTTCGATGCAACCATTTCTATAGGCCTTGGCGGCCTCGTTTCGATTCTGATCCTGTCAACCGCAGCAGCGAGCCTGTTTGCGGCAGGGTTGAAAATGGAAACTGGCGCCGATATGACGCGACAACTCGAACCCGCCTTTGGTCCGTGGGCGGGATACCTGCTTTCTACAGGACTTTTCGCAGCCGGGCTGAGTTCCGCAATAACTGCCCCGCTTGCAACGGGGTTTGCGACTTCAGAATTGTTTGGCTTTAAGAGCGACCCCAAAGCATTCCCCTTTCGCATGATTGCTGGCGCAGTTCTTGGCATTGGCACGGCATTGGCGATTTTCGGCGTGAAACCCATTCAAGTCATCCTCTTTGCACAAATTGCCAACGGATTCTTATTGCCGATAATCGCCGTCTTCCTTCTTTATGCCGCGAACCAACACGCGTTGCTTGGAAGCAAAGCAAACGGGTTTTTGGCTAATCTCGCCGGAGGAATGGTGGTAGTGATCACCGCTGGCCTAGGTGTTCGTGCAATCTTGCGTGTGCTGGGGATTTTGTAGTGAATAAAAACGTTGTGATAAAAACAGTTATCGACCTCAATGCCGATGTTGGTGAATATGCCGACGAAGACGCCCGCAGGGTGGAAGCGGAACTCCTCACAATTGTATCCTCTTGCAGCATTGCTTGCGGCGGTCATGCTGGTGACGCCGAAACTATGCTTGTGACGGCCCGCCTCGCCAACGAAAACGGCGTCGCCATCGGCGCCCACCCATCTTACCCTGACCGAGAAGGCTTCGGTAGACGCGCCCTTAAAATTTCTGTGCCGACATTAAAGTCATCTCTGGAAAAGCAGATTGAGACTCTTCTTGGCGTTCTTGTAGAAGAGCATATTCCCCTTCGCCACCTAAAACTTCATGGTGCGCTTTACAACATCGCGGCGCGCCATGAAGACATGGCTAGTGTGGCCGCTGCGCTCGCGAGAACGTATGATCTCGTATTATTTGGCCCCCCTGACTCTTCATTAGAGCGCGCAGCAAACAGGGTGAACGTTTTGTTCGCCGCAGAGGGCTTTATCGATCGCGGCTACCTTGCCGATGGGTCGCTCATCCCCCGTGATGAGCCCGGGGCCATTATCGACACCATTAAAGCCCGCGCCAAACAGGCCGTCGCCATCGCAAAAGGGGAAACAATCACGGTCACAGATGGCGTCATCAAGCTCACTGCAAACACGCTTTGCATTCACAGTGACTCGCCTGACGCAATCGAAACGGCACGCGCAGCGCGCACCGCACTTGAAGCGTCCGCAATCACCATTCGTCCATTTTGTAAATCATGAATAACAATGCGCATTGGTGAAATCATCTCCTTTGGCGAATGCGGGTTTCTCGTAAATATCGTTGGCTCACAGGATCCGATTAAAACCGCCGCGTATGTGAATTCAATTGCTGCAGAGCTGCTCACCGAGGGTTGTTGGCGCGATGTTACCCCCGGACTCGACAGCATTGCTGCACGTTATGATCCCGTTTGCTTCGATCACCAGACCGCTCATGCTCTTTTTAAAAAGACCGTCACGGGATTCCGGTTTCGTCCTGTGAAAAGTCCCCCAATCAAACTAGAATTGCCAGTTTTATATGGTTCAAAAGTGGGTCCGGATTTTGAATCCGTCTGCAAATTAACCGGCCTTTCCTCGGAAGAGCTCATAGAGCTTCATACCGGGCAAAGTTATCGCGTGCTTATTATGGGATTCGCCCCCGGGTTCGCTTATATGGGCACACTCGATGAACGCCTTCATACGCGCCGTCTTGATACCCCGCGACAATCAGCACCGGCAGGATCGGTTGGCATCGCCGGAGCGTATACAGGCATATATTCCCTAAGGTCGCCCGGGGGGTGGCGGTTGATCGGGCGCACACCCAGGCGCTTATTTCGCCCAAAAGATCATTCTCCTTTTCTCTTTAGGTCCGATACTGAAGTACGGTTTCGTCCGATTACCGAGAATGAGTATGATGAGATTTCCCGGGAATCCTTGCCGTGACCGACGCAGTACTCACACTCTCCGGTGGCGCGCAGACAACAGTTCAAGATCTTGGCCGGCCTGGCTTACGTCATCTCGGTGCGCCACAAGGAGGAGCAAGCGACCCGCTTTCATGCGCGCTCGCCAATGTCGCGGTAGGCAACCCCGTCCATGCAGCCGTGCTTGAATGCACCCTTGCTGGTCCTGTATTGCAATTCAATGAAAAATCCGTCTTCGCGATTGCCGGCGCCGACATGAACGCCCGCCTGAACGATAGACCGATTTCACAATATGAACCGCATACGGTGGATCCGGGCGCCATATTAACGTTAGCCGGCGCAAAAACCGGAATGCGTACTTATATCGCATTTCGCGGAGGTATTGTTGCTGATGTTTTTCTTTCCAGCGCTTCAACCTATCTGCCTGCACAGATTGGCGGATTGAATGGCAGGGCGCTTTTACCGGGGGACACTATTTCATTCATGACCCCGGGAGCCAAACCGCCAACAACAATTCCGCAGTCATATAGGCCAACCTTTGGACATGATTGGGTTTTGAGAGCATTGCCAGGGCCGGAAATCACTCTGATTACTGAAAGCGAGCGGCAAACTTTGTTCACAAAACCATTTACCCTGGAAAATCGTTGCGACCGTATGGGATTACGCCTTAATGGATCTCCGCTCACACCGGACCTGACAAGCATCATGGCGAGCAGTGCAGTTTATCCTGGCACGTTGCAATGCCCGCCCGACGGGTCGCCCTTTTTATTGCTCAGTGATGGGCAAACAACTGGCGGCTATCCGCGCCTATTGCAGGTCTGCGCTGTCGATCTTTCCTTGCTGGGACAGCTTCAACCTGGAGACCGCATCTGGTTCCGGGAAATCTCGATCGAAAACGCTCTTGATCTTCTCTTACGAAAGACGGCCCTTTATTCGGGGCTGCTCGAAGAGTTTAATTTCGGTTGATCGTCAATCATCAACCCGCGCAACCGAAGAGAGCTGATGATCTCATAGACAACGCCAAGTGACCTTGGAGGCGGTGTGAAAAGTGAGTAACGGTTTTTGCATCATGCGGCGCAACCCTTCAAAACAATGGCAAAATGCGTGAGTCCCATTTATCGCATCTTGCTCTGAAACTTTAATGCGGGCATTAGCCTTGTTTAAGAAAAAGCGTTGCAGTCTAAACTGCCCCAATGCGCGTCAACAGGTCATTATGAATGCAGAACACTTCTTTTATGAACAAGTCTCCCGACTACGACGTCATTATCATTGGCGCCGGTCATAACGGTTTGACGTGCGCCGCCTATCTCGCCGGCGCGGGCCTGAAAGTGAAAATCGTTGAGAAGAGATCGGTTGTTGGCGGCGCCGCAGTAACGGAAGAATTCCACCCCGGCTTTCGAAATTCTGCCGCCGCATATACAGTCAGCCTTCTAAACCCCAAGGTCATCGCGGACCTTGAATTGGCGCGATACGGGCTAAAAGTCGTAGAACGTTCCGTTTCGAATTTTTGGCCGTTTGAAGATGGGCGATCCCTCACACTTCACTCTGAATCCGGAGCAATGAAACGGGAGTTTGAAAAATTCTCTGACCGCGATGCGCGCGCGGTCATCGAATATTATGGCGCTCTGGAACGCACCGCCGCCGTTTTTCGCCGCGTTGTCCTTGAACCCCCGCCAAATGCCGGCGGTGGGATTCTGGACCTGCTCCGTGCAGGCAAGCTCGGCCGCGACGTTATCAACTTGCCAATTGAAGACCAACGCCTCCTGCTCGACATTTTTACAAAGAGCGTACACGAATTCGTCTCCGGTTATTTCGAAACCCCCGAGATTCAAGCCGCTTGCTGTTTTGATGGGTTGATCGGCGCCTATGTAGGGCCACATACGCCGGGCACGGCCTATATTCTTCTCCATCACGCCTTCGGAGAAGTGAATGGCAAAAAAGGCATGTGGGGACATGCTATAGGCGGGATGGGCGCCATCACACAGGCCATGGCGAAATCTGCGGAAGCGCGCGGCGTTGATATTGAAACAAATACGGGCGTTCGTGAAGTGATTGTTGAGAATGGCGCAGCCCATGGCGTTGTTCTTGAAAACGGAGAAGCCATTCGCGCCAAAGCGGTCGCAGCCAACGCCAATCTGAAATCGCTCTATACCAAGATGATCGATAGCAGCGTACTTGATACAGACTTCCTCCGCCGCATGACCAACTGGAAATGCGGGTCAGGCGTCTTGCGGATGAATGTCGCCCTTTCGGAACTCCCTGATTTTACATGCAAACCCGGGACATCTCAACAAGATCACCATACCGCCGGCATCGTCATTGGTCCGAGCATTGACTATTTAGAACGCGCTTATCTCGATGCTCGAGAATTCGGATCAGCCCGAAAACCGATCGTCGAGATTATGATCTCCAGTACGCTGGACGATAGCCTGGCGCCGTCAGGTCAGCATGTGGCAAGCTTGTTTTGCCAATCCTTCGCACCCGAACTGCCTGAGGGACGAAGCTGGGATGACGAACGCGAAGCCGCGGCTGACGCCGCAATCGACGCAGTGACAACATTCGCTCCGAATTTCCGTTCCTCGATCATCGGCAAAAAGACGTTGACGCCACTCGATCTGGAACGTGATTTCGGTCTTGTTGGTGGCGACATCTTCCACGGCGCGCTTAGCCTGGATCAGCTTTATTCAGCCCGCCCTATGCTTGGTTACGCCGATTATCGCGGACCTCTGAAAGGGCTTTATCACTGCGGTTCCGGCGCCCATCCCGGCGGCGGTGTCACTGGTGCGCCTGGCCATAATGCGGCGCGCGAAATGATCCGCGATCTAAAGGGTTGGCGCCCATTTCGTCGTTTCGAGTAAGGTTCTCCACTAAGACAACAAAGACCGAAAATAGAAAGTTTATTCGATGTCAAATTCTCCGCCGAAACGCTTACTTCAAACCGCACAACAGGTGCATAACGCCATTAAAAAGATAATCTCAATACGGAGCGTAAAAGCCGCAGAAAGTCAATATGATCGAAGCGTATGCATCAGTGCTGTCGGCGCTGCAGGGAATGTATTCAATAGCATTCCGGTTGAAGGCGACCCCATTACCTATGGGAAAGCCGTGGTCGAAGCATTGGATAAGCTTCACAACAATTATCACGACTCTGACGGAGAATATACTTCAGGCGTCGCCCCGATCGGCGATGTTTATTATGACGTTTCGAGCCTTGTGGACTCACAGATAAAACTCAGAGCGGATTGACGGCTCAACCTTGAAAATGAACCTGCCCTCCAAAAACCGGAACCACCCCGAGTGGGAAAGTTTGCACACACGCCATAACGCCAGACCGGGCGGCAACAGAACAGAACAGACCATCGGAGGCATGAGCGAAGCGAATTGCCGCGAGATATGTAAAATGTCGCCGCAT
>JAJFFW010000005.1 GCA_021776435.1 Parvularculaceae bacterium
TACATAATTCGCAGCTTGCTCACAACGAACTTCAAATCCAAAACCACACTAGAATCATAAACTTGCTAGTGTCCTTATCGAATCCGAAGTTCGTCTTGAGCGTGCTGCATAATGTAACGAACTTCGGATTCGGGACACTAGAGCATATTGGGCCGCGAATCGAATAATCCAGCATAGCGTGACGCCGCTTCGCCTAAATCGATCTGGTTTAAAAAAGTCGAGTAAGACAAATGGAAACACAAATCTGTCGCTCCACGCAGTTTTCAGTGGGATCGAGCGAGTTCCAAAATGTCATCCATAAATCATATGAAAAAGAGCCCTATTTCATCCTTGTTCTGATTAATTTGATGAAGAAACAACCCCCCGAGTAGTTTGCTGAGGCGAAGGGCAAGTTTTCGGGCGTGAGTTCAACTGATCGTCGCAACACTTTATTTTTTTTGAGAACTGGAGTGGATGAGATGAAGCAACGACGACGGATTTATTACTCGGCGACGCAACGGGCCGAGATCTGGGATCGACGGCGGCGCGGGGAGTCGATGCATTCGATTGGCCGATGTGTTCGAGCGGGGACATTCATCGATCTTCAACATTCTTGCGCCCTATGTAGTGGCATCCATGGATGGGCTAGGTGTGATTGGCGGCGGCGCCCATACGCCTGCGGAATATATGGAGATCGCATCACTGAAAGACGCAACCGCACGCGCTGCCATCCTGATTTACCGGCTAACGCGCGTGCGGCCGTTGGTTTTCATGAAGTGGGTGAAATCTGGCGGCAGGCGGTGCAACGCATAGGCCGACGTGTCGACATAAAAATTCGGGAATTTATGGACGAGCGTTATGACCTCATCGACCCACGGAAAGCCGACATAGCCGCCGACGACGACAAGCTCGGGAAAGTCGAGCAACACATCTTCAAGATAGGGGATCGGCCTTCCGGGCTCTGACCGGCGCAGCGGGCCGGTATGGCCAATCTGCGTGCAGAACGGAACGCCCGCCTCGACGCAGGCCGCATAGACCGGATAATAGCGTCGGTCATTGGGCAGCAAATCCCACAACCACGGAACGATGCGCACCCCAACGAATTTCTCGCTATCCACCCTTTTGAGAGTTGGAACCTGGTCTAATTCGAGCTCTTCAAATTGAGAACGGTATGAGCCCGCGGAAACAATTTTTTCCGAACAAAATATCGCAATTCCTAGAGCGCATTTACCGGGATTTTGAGATAGCTGATACCATTGTCCTCAGTCGGAGGAAGGGTGCCGGCGCGCATATTGATTTGAACCGAAGCTAGAATGAGCCGCGGCAGATTGAGTTTTTCGTCACGGGCCCGGCGCATGACGACAAACTCGTCCTCGCCGATGCCGTCGCGGACATGGATGTTCCCGCGCTTCACGTCTGCAACGGTTGTCTTCCATTCGAATTCCCGTCCAGTGGGAGGATAATCGTGGTTCAGGTATAAGATTGTATCGTTCGGTAGTGAGAGTATCTTTTGAATTGAGCGATAGAGCGCACGCGCATCGCCTCCAGGAAAGTCGCAGCGGGCGGTGCCAAAATCCGGCATGAAGATGGTATCGCCGACAACGGCTACGCCATCAAAAAGATATGTCGCACAGGCCGGTGTATGGCCGGGCGTATGCATAATCCGCATCTCAAGGTTCCCCAGAGGAAATGTATCCCCGTCCTCGAATAGGAGATCAAACTGGCTACCGTCGCGCGGAAATTCGGGCCCCAAGTTGAACACCGCTCCGAAAGTCTCCTGAACGGTCTTTACATTGGCCCCGATCCCCATTCGCGCGCCGAATTTTTGCTTCAGATATGACCCGGCCGTCACATGATCGGCATGAACATGAGTCTCAAATATGTACTCGACATCGTGCCCCGCCTTCCGGACATACTCTACGACCTTGTCCGCAGTTTTCGTGTCCGTTCGACCCGAAACAGGATCGTAGTCGAGAACGGAATCAACGACAGCCGCTTTCCCAGTCTCAGTGTCAGAGACTATGTGCGTCGCATTGCAAGTCGCTTCGTCGAAAATAGTGTGAACTTCGAGTCCCATAACCCAATCTCCTGGTCCTGAGTTTCTAGCAAAGCGTTGGCGAAATCAGCTTGCTTGACCCTGTTCGCCGACCTGTCAAGACGGGAGCAAGTTTATGGGACATCAGCGCTCACGCGAAATACGGCGCCGTAGTGATACGGCGGAAGCTCAACCAGATCAGCGAGTTCGAACCCCGCCGGTTCGACAAATGCGCGGACTTGATCCGGAGACATGCGCAATTCGGTCTTAGGCCCGCGCGGCTTATCAAGCACCTTTGTTTGTTCGCGTGGAATAGGGCGCCAATTGACGACGGCAAAGGTTCCGCGAGGTTTGAGAAGATATGTCATGGCATGAGCGAGCCTGGTCTGATCTGGAACACCGTGAAACGCATTAGCCATCAGGACGTAATCGACCCGCTCACGGATCAAATCATCAAGATCGCGTGCATCGCCGCAAATCCACTCGGCCACGGAAGTTCCTTGGCGACCGACCTCAATTCGGGCTTGCTCAAGCAATTGCTGATCGATATCGAGTGCGTAAACGTGTCCGCCGACTATCTTGGCTAATGGAGCGGTGAAATAGCCGTCGCCGCAGCACAGGTCCACAACAGTCATTTCCGGATCTACGCCGAGCGAACGCAAGACCGCCTCAGGGTCGGGCCACAAGACGGCCCACCACTGGCGATCCGGCATTGTCGTTGCGGGGAAAAGGCCGTCGCATTCCATCGCCGCAGATTGCCCCTGAAAAGTAATAAGACACCGTCGATCGTAAGGTTTCTTGTGCTGATCCGCCGTGCGATAGCGCAAACTGCGGCAAAATGCCGCAGGACCATATGTCGCTAAAAACCAAATGACGGTTTGAGCGGGGCAGGTTTAGTGTATTGATACAAGGTTCTCAAATGTGGCGTGACCAAGAAAATCTGCGGATCCATTCCGGGGGGGGCAGGCCATGTTGGAGACAAGACATCATCAGATTTTGATCGTAGGCGGCGGCGCGGCGGGAATCACCGTCGCCAGCGCGCTTAAGCGACGGAAAGGGCGCCGCGATCTCGATATCGCCGTCATCGAGCCAGCGGACTTGCACTACTATCAACCTGCCCTAACGCTCGTGGGCGCAGGAAATTGTTCCCTTGCCAAGACAAGACGGAATGAGCGCGATTTGATCCCGCCTGGAGTTCCCTGGATCAAAGACGCCGTAGAGAGATTTGATCCCGAAAACAAAACAGTTGAACTCGCCTCCGGGGGTGCCGTTGGCTACGATTATCTGGTTGTATGTCCCGGTCTCGAACTGAATTGGGACAGGATCGACGGTCTCGAGACGACGCTGGGCAAGAACGGCGTCTGCAGCAACTACGATCCCAAATATGCCGAGTACACTTGGAGCTGCATCCGGAAACTTTCGCGCGGGGCCAAGGTCCTTTTTACCCAAGCGCCGCTTCCTTTCAAATGTCCCGGAGCTCCCCAAAAAATTGCATATCTCACAGCTGATCATCTGAAGAAGCGTGGTATTCTGACTGATTGCGATCTTCATTTTCTGACCCATGCGCCCGCCATGTTTGCGGTCCCGCTGTTTGCGAAGGAACTTACGAAAATCGCCGCTCGGTACGGCATCAATGTGCATTTCCAGCACAACTTGGTGGCCGTTGATGCCGAGGCGAAAAGAGCGACGTTCGAGGTCGTTGGCGGCGACAGAGAGGGCGAAACCGTCAGCCTCGATTTCGACATGCTCCATGTGACACCGCCGCAATCACCGCCTCAAGCCGTGAAATCCAGCCCGCTCGCCAATCAGGCGGGATTTGTGGATGTCCATCAAAACAGTATGCAGCATACGAAATACAAGACCGTGTTCGGACTCGGCGATGCCTGTTCCACACCCAACTCGAAGACAGCGGCTGCGGTTCGCAAACAGGCGCCTGTGGTCGTCCGCAACTTGCTGCACCTCATCGACGGCCGCGCCCTGGACGAAGACTATGATGGTTACGCCTCATGCCCGCTCACCACAGCCTATGGCAAGGTCATCATGGCTGAGTTTATTTACGGTGGAAAAGTGACGCCGACTTTCCCCCTCGACCCCCGCAAGGAACGTTGGGCCTATTGGTGGGTCAAGACGACGGGCCTGCCCTGGATGTACTGGCGCTACATGCTGAAAGGGCACGAATGGTTCTTCAAACATAATGTCGACTATGTTGAGCCAACGACCTAAGGCGAGCTATGCGCCGCCTATCATTTTCCGAGATGCGGGACGGATCGCTTTGATCGCAATCTTTGCGGGATCGATAAATTTGGTCGCAGGCCAGCGAAACCGGGTGGCGCCGCGCCAATATTGGCGGTTGTCGGGTTCGCCTTGCGAGGCGCTCGCCGATTTGGTACGACTTTGTCCTATTCCGAGGGGCGCGGGCCGAACCCGCTGAGATCGTGTTCTTTCTCATGTTGAGAAAACATCACACGGGTACCCTTTGAACCTGATCGGTTAAAACCGGCGTAGGAACGGAGGACCATATGTTCACGACTGCTGCTATGCTCACGCTGTCGCTCGCGAAAGTGATGGGCGTATATATGATTTTTGGGGGGCTGTCTGGTTTCATCGCCAGGGATCGATGGAGCGCCGTTCTGGAAGATTGCCAGCGCTCCGCCGGCCTGACCTATATTGGCGGCGTGTTTGTTTTCGTCCTCGGCGTTGCAATCGTTCTTGCACACAATATCTGGACGGATCTGCTCTCCGGATTCATCAGCCTCTTCGGCTGGGTCGCCGCGATTGAAGGTCTTGTCTTCATCGCGTTTCCTGGCCCGCTATTGAGGTGGTCGGCTTCGATGCTGCGGCCACGCTTCATTACCATTTTCGCAATTTTCACCATTGCCTTCGGCGTAGTGCTTCTCGTCGCCGGTTTTACGGGAACTGTGAGCGCGCCCTGATCGTCGGCGGCGCCGTTCATCACCAGAGCAATTACACCCAGAAAAGAGACTTTCCATGAACAAACCCACCCCGCAATCCGAATTCAAGACGCCGACCGTGACGACGGGTCCGCTGCCGTCGAGCCGCAAGATTTATGTTGCGGGCGATCGCTTCCCCGACATTCGCGTGCCAGTGCGCGAGATCGATCTGCACCCG
>JAJFFW010000041.1 GCA_021776435.1 Parvularculaceae bacterium
CAAAACTTACCTGCGATTGGAATTGGCGCCTAGAGCTCAGCCAGGTATTTCTCGACTTCGAGCGCCGCCATGCAGCCCATGCCCGCGGCGGTGACCGCCTGGCGGTAGATATCATCGGTGACGTCGCCGGCGGCATAGACGCCGGGAATATCGGTCGCCGTTGAATCGGGTTTGGTTTCGATATAGCCGCCGGGACTCATTGCGAGCTGTCCAGAAAATAGCTCGGTCGAAGGTTTGTGGCCGATAGCGATGAAAACGCCTTCGGCGGCGATTTCCTGGGTCTCGCCGTTCGCAGCGTGTTTGAGGCGCGCGCCGGTGACGCCGAGGGGCTCGTCATTCCCTAAAATTTCGTCGAGAACGTGATCCCACACAACCGTGATATTGTCTTTTGCAAACAGGCGGTTTTGTAAGATTTTCTCCGCCCGGAACGAGTCGCGTCGGTGAACAATCGTAACCGTCTTGGCGAGGCCGGCGAGATAAAGCGCTTCCTCGACAGCGGTATTGCCGCCGCCGATGACAACGACATCCTTGCCGCGATAGAAGAACCCGTCGCAAGTCGCGCAAGCTGAAACGCCAAACCCCTGAAATTTTTCTTCGGAGGGGAGGCCAAGCCATCGCGCCTGTGCGCCTGTAGAGATGATGAGCGCGTCAGCTTCATATATCTCACCGCCATCGCCTTTGAGTATTATGGGGCGGGCGGACAGGTCTGCTTCGACGATCAAATCGTTTACGAATTCTGTTCCGACATGTTCGGCTTGGCGTTGCATCTGTTCCATCAGCCAGGGTCCCTGAATGACGTCGGCAAAGCCCGGATAGTTCTCGACGTCCGTGGTGATGGTCATTTGTCCACCGGGCTGCAGGCCATGCACGAGCACCGGCTTCAGTCCTGCGCGTGCTGCGTAAATCGCAGCGGTTAAACCGGCGGGACCAGAGCCGAGAATCAATACGCGCGTCTTCATAGGATCTACCTTTGTCTACAATTTGATTGCGCCAGCGTCGGTATTTGGATGCTGCTAATGGATCAGGCAAGCGCGGGGTGCGTTGCTCGCGCAGGCGTTACCAAAGGCCGGGCGGTTTGTGCAAGTCGCTTGCGAAAGTGGCGTCACAATGGTAACAAATGTTACTAATTAGAAAACGGAGAACATTATGCCCGGAAAATGGATTTCGGCGTCACGGATTGAAGGCGACGCTTCTCGACAGGCGCACGCGGATATGCCGCTGGGTACCTATGAGCGGGAGATTTCCAGAGAGGGATTCTTTGGTCCTGCCGCCTTTCTCCATCACCAAAGGCCGCCCACGGGGTGGAAACATTTCGAAGGGCCGTTGCGTCCGCGAGCGTTCAATTTGTCTGCATTGGGTAAATCGGCGCCTTGCCCATGGGATGCTCCGCGCGTGCTCCATAATTCGGCGTGTGAAGTCCGGTTCTGGAAACTCAACGCGCCGATGCCTTCTCTCGCACGCAACGGTGATGGCGACCAGGTATTGTTTATTCATGGAGGGGAGGGTGATCTTTTCTGTGATTACGGACATCTGAGATTCGAAACTGGCGATTATATCGTTTTGCCGCGTGGAACGATGTGGCGACTTTCGCCCTCTTCGCCTGCATCGATCTTGATGGTCGAGGCGACCAACTCCCATTACACATTACCGGACAAAGGATTGATGGGCCCGCATGCGATATTCGACCCGGCTTTGCTAGATGCGCCGAAAATCAATGACGCTTTTAAAGATCACCAGGCGGATGACGGTGAAACCCGCGTTGAGATCAAAAAGCGCGGCGAGGTGTCTGTCGTCACCTTTCCTTACAACCCGCTCGACGTTGTCGGGTGGCATGGTGAACTGTCACCGGTACGGATTAATGTCCGTCATATCCGGCCGCTAATGAGCCACCGTTACCATGTGCCGCCATCTGCGCACACGACCTTTGTTTCTGATCGTTTTATCATTTGCACCTTTGCCCCACGCCCGTTCGAGACCGATCCCGGCGCGCTCAAAGTGCCGTTCTTTCACAGCAATGAAGATTATGACGAAGTGTTGTTTTATCATGCCGGCGATTTCTTCTCGCGCGACGATATCAATGCCGGGATGATGACGTTTCACCCCTCCGGTTTTACGCACGGGCCGCACCCGAAGGCGCTAAAAAATATGCTGGATCAGAAAAAATCGGCGACGAACGAATACGCCGTGATGATCGACACCCGTGATCCGCTTGATGTGGGTGAGGACGCCACATCGGTCGAAGACCATGCTTATGTCGATAGTTGGAAGAGCTAGCCAGATATAAAAACGGATAGGAGTACTCCGGCCCTTCAATGTTGCCAAATGAGGTCTGCTTTAGGCGGAATAATACATCGCGAATTCGATCGGGTGCGGCGCCATTTCAAACCGCGTCACTTCTTCTTGTTTGAGCTCGATATAGGCATCGATCTGGCCGTCTCTGAAGACGTGGCCTTTTTTAAGAAAATCCCGGTCTTTATCAAGCGCATCGAGTGCTCCTCTCAGGGATGTGCAAACGGTTGGAACGTCTTTTAATTCTTCTGGAGGAAGGTCATAAAGGTCTTTATCCATCGGATCACCTGGGTGGATCTTGTTTTCGATCCCGTCAAGGCCCGCCATCAAAAGGGCCGTGAAAGTCAGATAGGGATTGCCCGCGGCGTCCGGGAATCGCACTTCGATTCGCTTCCCCTTTGGCGACGACACCCACGGAATTCGCACAGATGCAGAACGGTTGCGGGCCGAATAAGCGAGCAGAACAGGCGCCTCATACCCTGGAACGAGACGTTTATAGCTATTCGTGGACGCATTCGCGAAAGCGTTGATGGCGCGGGCATGTTTAATAATGCCGCCAATATAAAACAGGCATGTTTCCGACAGGTCCGCATAGCGATCACCTGCAAAGAGTGGCTTACCATCCTTCCAAATGGATTGATGGACGTGCATGCCCGAACCATTGTCGCCAAAAACCGGCTTCGGCATGAACGTCGCTGTCTTTCCGTAGGCGGAGGCAACTTGATGCACGACATATTTATACATCTGCATTCTGTCGGCCATACAGGTGAGCGTAGAAAATTTCATGCCCAATTCGTGTTGGGAGGGGGCGACCTCATGATGGTGTTTTTCAGGCTCAATACCGAGTTCCGTCATTATGGTTAGCATTTCGGATCGCATATCTTGAGCAGAGTCGACAGGCGGCACCGGAAAATACCCGCCTTTCGGGCCAGGGCGGTGACCTAAATTGCCGCTCTCATAGGCCGTTGCGGAATTATAGGGCCCTTCCGTTGAATCGATAGAAAACCCGGTTTGGTTTTGATCGTTTGACCAGCGCACATCGTCAAAAATGAAAAACTCCGCCTCCGGCCCGAAAAAGGCGTCGTCGCCTATCCCGCTCGATGACAGAAAGGCTTCAGCGGCTTTTGCCGTGGAACGCGGGTCGCGCCCATAAGGCTGACCAGTTGATGGCTCTATAATATCACAGATGATCGAAAGTGTCGGCTGAGCAAAAAACGGATCGACAAAAGCTGTCGCCGCATCCGGCATCAAAATCATGTCTGACTCGTTGATTGCCTTCCATCCGGAAATGGACGATCCGTCGAACATCGTGCCTTCGGCGAAAAAGTCGTCGTCCACCAGTGTTTGGTCGAATGTGACATGTTGCCATTTGCCCTTGGGGTCCGTGAAACGCAGGTCAACAAATTTAATATCTTCATCTTTGATCTGTTTGAGGACGGCACCAGCAGACATGGCGAATGACTCCTATGAGTGTTGTTAACCGGTTTGATAACGTAATTTCGTTGTTGCAATACCGGTTAAAAGAATGCGCAGTGACTGCCCCGGAAGGCAAGAGGAATTTTGCACTGCAGCATAGAATCGTCGGGAGATGTAGAAGAGGGCTATAGAGTATTGGGTGTGGATAGAACGTTCGAATTTCCTGACGGAATAGGCTAAATCGCATCTCTTCCGCTTTCGCCGGTGCGAATACGCAGGGCGTCTTCTACGGGAAGGATAAAAATTTTTCCGTCACCGATTCGACCAGAATGCGCTGAGTTTCTGATAGCCTCGACAGCGGCTGCCGCCCGATCATCATTGACCACGAGTTCGATCTTCACCTTGGGAAGGAAATCGACGACATATTCAGCACCCCTGTATAGTTCCGTGTGCCCCTTTTGACGGCCGAAACCACGAACATCGACGACCGTCATGCCTGAGAGGCCTATTTCCTGGAGGGCCTCCTTTACGTCGTCGAGCTTGAAGGGCTTTATGATGGCTTCGATCTTTTTCATAGAAAGGGCCCGTTGACTGCTCACCCTAAGCATCGGCGTGTCCTGTGAAAGGTGTCAACTGTGAAGAGCTTCATTTTATTAACGGGTCAGGAGATGTCTCGCGCGGATGCGCTGACGATTGAGTCCGGTGTTTCCAGCGCCGCATTAATGGAATGCGCCGGTGCGGCGGTCGCAAATACTGTTATGCAGGGGCGAGAAAAGCTGCCCGTCGCTGTTTTGTGCGGTCCAGGTAACAATGGCGGCGATGGTTTCGTGGCGGCGCGCCGGCTTCTTGAGGCAGGGTGGGAGGTGCGCCTTGGGTTGCTGGGGGCGAAATCTGCCCTCAAAGGGGATGCGGCTTTGATGGCAGGGCTGTATGAGGGGAAAATTGAACAGCTGGACCCGGCCCTTTTGGATGGCGCGGGTCTTATCATCGACGCACTTTTCGGAACTGGCCTGACACGGCCATTAGAAGGCGTTCCACAAGCGCTTGTTGAGGCTGCGAACGCGCATCCGTCGCCGGTGCTCTCGGTTGATCTTCCCTCGGGCGTCAACGCGGATACTGGTGCGCCGATGGGATCGGCGATGAAGGCTGATCAGACCGTCACTTTCTTTTTGAAAAAACCGGGGCATGTTCTTTTTCCAGGGCGAGCATATTGTGGTGAAGTGGCCGTCGTTGATATCGGGATTGAAGCCAGTGTTCTCTCGGCCATTGAACCGAGAATTTACGAAAATAGTCTGGAACTGTGGGCGCCCAGTTTTCGCAGACCTGGTTACCAGAGCCATAAATATGACCGGGGACATGCTATCGTGGTGTCAGGAGGCGCTCTTGCGACTGGCGCCGCGCGCCTTGCTGCATACTCGGCTTTGAGGGCGGGGGCCGGGCTCGTGACAATCCTCAGCCCGCTTGAGGCTGCGGCCATTAATGCCGCTCAATTGACAGCGGTGATGGTGCGAAAAGCCGAAACCGCCAATGAGATAAGTGCAATTCTTGAGGATCGCCGGTTTCGTGCGGCGGCGATCGGACCGGGCGCCGGAGTAGGCAAAGACACTCGGGAAAAAGTTTTGGCGATATTAAAAAGCAATGCGGTGGCGGTGCTTGATGCAGACGCATTAACCTCGTTCGGAGATGACCCTGAAACTTTGTTTAAGGCCCTAAGGCGTGAAGATGTGATTACTCCACATGAGGGTGAATTTATTCGTCTTTTCAAAGATATAGACATCAAACTGATTGGCCGGCTTGAGGCCGCTCGACAAGCTGCCAAGCAAGCACGAGCCGTCGTCGTTCTAAAAGGAGCTGATACCGTCATCGCGGCCCCCGATAACCGCACGGCTATTAATACCAATGCGCCTCCTGATCTGGCGACAGCCGGTTCAGGGGATGTGCTTGCCGGTCTCATTACCGGTTTGCTGGCTCAGGGAATGAGTGGGTTTGACGCTGCCTGTGCGGGTGTATGGTTTCATGGAGCGTGCGGCCAAGCCGCCGGACCAGGTTTGATAGCGGAAGATTTACCAGATTCGATGCCAAGTGTTTTGCGTGCGCTCCTGGCTTCGCCTAAATCAACGACATGACACAGCTTGAGATTCGTTTTGCTACACCGGAAGACGCCGACGGTATCAATGCCGTCTACAATCCCTATGTAAGTGAAACCGTCGCCACTTTCGAAACAATCGAATATACACGCGCTGACCGGCTTCGATGGCTCGAACGGCTCAGCTCATCGCCTCGCTGGCCTGTCCTTGTGGGGCTGGGGCCTGAAGGACAAGTTTGCGGTTTTGTAAACGCTTCGGCGTTTGATTCGCGAAGCGCGTATGAAACCTCGGTGAAGACGTCGATTTTCCTGGAACCTGCCTGCCACGGAAAAGGGCTCGCCAGAGCACTCTATGGGGCGCTTTTCGAAGCGCTTTCAGGGCAGGACGTCCACCGCGCCTATGCCCTGATCGTTGCGCCCAATCCGTCCTCAGTCGCACTGCATAAGCAGTTTGGCTTTGCGCAGGTTGCGACTCTGAGCGAAGTCGGACGGAAGTTTGACCGTTATTATGATGTCATGTGGTTGGAAAAACGCCTCTGACGCGCTGGACGGCGTGCAAGTCTTTGCTATAGAAGCGCGCTCTGAAGTCTCGCCCCGCAGGATTCGCGCGGATTAGGAGGGGCGGGCGATTTTCGTTTGCGGATGTGGCGGAACTGGTAGACGCGCCAGGTTTAGGTCCTGGTGGGGCAACCCGTGGGGGTTCGAGTCCCTCCATCCGCACCAAAAAGCGTGTGTAACGAGGCGAGAAGTTATGGAAGTCATCGAAGAAAACGCCGAAGGATTAGAGCGGCGGTTTAAGGTAAAAGTTCCTGCGACAGAGCTTGATCAAAAGCTTTTGGAACGCCTCGAGAATCTTAAAGGTCAAATTCACCTTAAAGGATTTCGCAAGGGCAAGGCGCCGGTCTCTTTCCTGAGGAAAATGTATGGCAAGGGCGTCATGGGCGAAATCGTCCAGGAACTCGTCACTGAGACCAGTCAGAAGGCCTTCAGTGAACGTGATCTGCAACCAGCGACACAACCACATCCCCATTTCCATTGTGACATGGATGCTGTGATCGATGGCAAAGCGGATCTGGAGTACGATGTTCACGCGGAGATACTGCCTGAGTTTGAACCGATGGAAGTCTCGGAATTAAAGCTTCAGCGCCTGGTCGCGGATGTTTCGGACGAAGACATTGATGAGGCTGTGAAAAAACTTGCCGAACAGCAGAAGTCTTATTCTTCCCGCAAAACGGGCTCGAAGGCGCAATCCGGAGATATGGTCGTTGTCGACTTTGTCGGTAGCATAGATGGCGATGCGTTCGATGGCGGTAAAGGCGAGGGTGTCAGTATCATTCTAGGCTCGGGCCAGTTCATCCCCGGCTTTGAGGAGCAGCTTGAAGGTGCGAAAGCCGAAAGCGATGTAGAAGTGAAAGTGACGTTTCCTGCGGATTACGGCGGGGCGGAACTAGCGGGCAAGGATGCAGTTTTTGCCGTTAAGGTTCATGAGGTCAAAGCTCCCGAAGATGTGGTTATTGATGACGAACTGGCGAAAAAGCTAAGCCTTGAAAGCCTTGATGATTTGAAGGCTAAAATAAAAGAGCGGCTAGAATCCGATCACAAGGAGCTCTCCCGAGCGCATGTGAAACGCTCTCTGCTCGATAAACTCGATGCGGCGCATGATTTTGATCTTCCGCCGAGTATGGTTGATGCTGAATTCAATCAAATCTGGGCTCAGGTTGAGAACGCCGAACGTGACGAAGAAGATAAAGACAAATCTGAAGACGAACTCAAAGCGGAATACCGTAAAATTTCAGTTCGGCGGGTTCGTCTGGGACTCGTGCTGGCGGAAATCGGCAAACGGGCTGAGGTTCAAGTTCCCTCTGAGGTGCTCCAGCGCGAAATGATAAATACCGCTCGTGGATATCCTGGTCAGGAGCGCGAGGTATTAGAGTTCTACCAAAAGAATCCTGGCGCATTGGCTCAGCTTCGTGCGCCCTTGTTTGAGGAACGGGTCGTCGATTACATACTCGAACGGGCTGAGGTCGTGGATGAGAAGGTCTCAAAAGAGGACCTTATGAAAGAACCAGAAGGCGACGATCTGGCTTAAGCTTTGTTGAAGCCTGTCATGCCGGGGGTCTTCATTCCGGGTGTGGCCTACGTTAACTCGTTTACATGGAACAATTTCTTGCATTTTTGGAAGAATAACTCTCGCTTAAGCGCGATGGATTATCATAACGATCAGGTGTGGATTTGTTTCGATTGAGCCGACTTCCCATATAGGCTGAATCAAGTGTGATAAGCTGTCGCATGTTGCTGCTGCTTCATCGGATTAAGAGGAATTGATGAGAGACCCCCACGATATTTTCATGAATACGCTTGTGCCCATGGTCGTTGAGCAATCCAGCCGCGGTGAAAGGGCGTATGATATTTATTCGCGTCTCTTGAAGGAGCGAATTATCTTCCTTTCAGGGCCTGTGCACGATACTGTCTCGACGTTAATCGTCGCGCAGCTGCTCTTTCTCGAGGCCGAAAACCCAAAGAAAGAAATTGCCCTTTACATTAATTCACCCGGTGGATCGGTGTCTGCGGGCCTCGCGATGTATGACACGATGCGGTATATCAGTCCCGCTGTTTCTACGATGTGCGTAGGGATGGCTGCCTCAATGGGGTCCTTATTGCTGACGGCAGGTGAGAAAGATTTAAGGTTCTCGCTGCCAAATTCGAGGATCATGGTGCATCAGCCTTCTGGAGGCTTTCAAGGCCAGGCGTCTGATATTGAGCGCCACGCACAAGATATTATTGAGGTTAAACGGCGACTTAACGAAATTTACGTACACCATACGGGGCAACCGTATGAAATGATCGAGAACACGCTTGATCGTGATCATTTCATGACTCCAGAATATGCGGTTGAATTTGGCTTGATTGATAAGGTTTTGACTGAACGTGCGACCGGATCTGACGAAAAAGAAGGTTAAATGTCAATTTGGTCTCGTTGGGAGAAACATTTCTTGATTGAGCTAAGCGGAATATGGTCGAATAATGTGAAAATGAAGGGCATGGCGCCCTTCGTGCACGATTTGCGTACGAGCCGCTGATGTCGTCCTGAATGGGACCTGAGCTGTAATGGCAGGCTATCCGTCGGCGTGCGGCGCGAATAAGGAGTATTGTAAGGGTGAGCAAAGTTGGTGGCAAAAGCGGCGGAGATGGGAAAAACACCCTCTACTGCTCGTTCTGTGGAAAAAGTCAGCACGAAGTCAGAAAGCTGATCGCGGGACCCACGGTGTTTATCTGCGATGAGTGTGTTGAGCTCTGCATGGACATCATTCGCGAGGAATCAAAGTCTTCGCTCGTGAAGGCAAGCGATGGTGTTCCGAGCCCGCAGCAGATTCAAAAAGTGCTAGCCGATTATGTCATCGGACAAAGCCACGCCAAGCGCGTATTGGCTGTCGCCGTTCACAACCATTTCAAACGTCTCAATCACGCCAGTAAGAATAATGATGTAGAGCTGGCAAAATCGAACATTCTTCTTGTCGGTCCGACTGGTTCGGGCAAAACTTTACTTGCTCAGACGTTGGCGCGCATTCTTGATGTTCCATTTACAATGGCGGATGCAACGACACTGACCGAAGCTGGCTATGTCGGCGAAGATGTTGAAAACATTATTCTGAAGCTTCTTCAGTCTGCGGATTATAATGTGGAACGCGCTCAGCGCGGAATTGTCTATATAGACGAAGTCGACAAGATCAGTCGTAAATCTGATAATCCTTCGATCACACGTGATGTGTCGGGGGAGGGCGTCCAGCAGGCGCTCTTGAAGATTATGGAAGGCACTGTTGCGTCTGTTCCCCCGCAAGGCGGGCGTAAGCATCCACAGCAGGAATTTTTACAAGTTGATACGACCAATATTCTGTTCATTGTCGGAGGCGCTTTCGCGGGGCTTGAGAAAGTCATCGCCAGTCGCGGTTCCGGCTCTTCAATTGGGTTTGGCGCTGAGGTAAAAAGCGCAGATGACCGGCGCGTTGGAGATATTTTACGCCAAGTGGAGCCTGAAGACCTCTTGAAATTTGGTCTTATTCCCGAATTTGTTGGTCGGCTGCCTGTGATTGCCACCCTTGAAGACCTGGACGAAGACGCATTGGTTCAGATTTTGACCACACCGAAGAATGCGCTCGTTAAACAATATCAGCGCTTGTTCGAAATGGAGGACGTGAAGCTGACTTTCACGGACGATGCAAGAGTGGCTATAGCCGGCAGAGCGATCAAGCGTAAAACCGGCGCACGAGGCTTGCGGTCGATTATGGAGGGAATCCTTCTCGATTCGATGTTTGAATTGCCGACACTGGAAGGCGTGGTTGAAGTAGTTGTGAACGGCGAAGTTGTCGGAGGGCGGGCGAAACCACTCTACATCTACGAGGAGCGTCGCGATCAAGGGAATGTCGAGGCTGACGCAAGCGCTTAGTGTTTGTTTTCCTTCTTGGTTTATCCTCAACTTGAAAGTGCGGCGAACAACGCCACATTAAGTATGCTTGCCGCTATAGTAGCGCTGGTCGTTCAGTGACCTGTCGCGACGCGGCGTGAGCTGATATGACCAGAGCGCCATAATGGGCTCTGAGTGTTAGGAGATTTGGATGACCGCGACTGAACAATTTCCAGTCCTTCCGCTACGCGATATCGTTGTATTCCCAACAATGATCGTGCCGCTTTTTGTCGGCCGCGATAAATCGGTTCGCGCGCTTGAGAATGTCATGCAAAATGACAAGAAGATTCTGTTAGTTGCGCAAAAAGACGCCGGCGATGATGATCCGGCTCCGGAGGACATCTACGATGTTGGCGTTGTTGCTTCGGTATTGCAGCTTCTTAAGCTACCCGATGGCACGGTCAAGGTTTTGGTCGAGGGAGAGCGCCGAGCGAAAGTCGGCAAATATTCGAAAACGGATGAGTATTTTGAAGCGGAGGCAATCCCTCTTGACGAGTCGATGGGAGATAAGTCCGAGGTTGAAGCATTAGCACGCTCGGTTTTGTCGCAGTTCGAATCTTACGTGAAGTTGAACAAACGCGTACCCCCGGAAGTAATCGTTTCAATCAATCAGATTGAAGATACGGCAAAGCTTGCGGATACGGCAGCTTCTCATCTCAATATCAAAGTTTCCGAAAAGCAGGAACTTTTGGAACTGACTACAGTTGCTCAACGACTTGAGCGCGTCTACGCGCTTATGGAAGGGGAAATGAGCGTCCTGCAGGTTGAGAAAAAGATTCGCAATCGCGTCAAACGTCAGATGGAGAAAACCCAGCGAGAATATTATCTCAACGAACAAATGAAAGCGATCCAGAAAGAGCTGGGCGAAAGCGACGAAGGTCGCGATGAGATCGCCGAACTTGAAGACAAAATCAACAATACAAAACTTTCAAAAGAAGCCCGCACGAAGGTGGACGCCGAGATCAAGAAGCTTCGGCAGATGTCACCCATGTCAGCGGAATCAACTGTCGTACGCAATTATCTTGACTGGATACTTTCGATCCCGTGGAACCTGCGTTCGCGCGTGAAGTCAGATCTCGGTAAAGCGCTCGAAGTGCTCGATAAAGACCATTACGGTCTTGAAAAAGTCAAAGAGCGTATTCTCGAATATCTCGCCGTTCAAAAGCGCACGAATAAGTTAAAAGGTCCGATCCTCTGCCTCGTGGGCCCGCCAGGCGTCGGCAAAACCTCGTTGGGTAAATCGATCGCAAAAGCGACCGGCCGTGAGTTCGTACGCGTTTCACTTGGCGGTGTACGGGATGAAGCTGAAATCCGCGGTCACCGGCGTACTTATATTGGCTCAATGCCGGGCAAGGTCATTCAATCGATGAAGAAGGCCAAAAAATCAAATCCACTCTTCTTGCTCGATGAAGTCGATAAGATGGGATACGATTTCAGAGGCGACCCTGCGTCCGCGCTACTTGAAGTTCTAGACCCAGAACAAAATTCGAGTTTCCAAGATCATTATCTCGAAGTTGATTATGACTTGTCCGACGTCATGTTCATCACGACGGCAAACAGTCTCAATATGCCGCAACCTCTACTCGACCGTATGGAGATTATTCGCTTGCCGGGTTATACGGAGGATGAAAAAGTTGAAATTGCTCGCCGTCATCTCATTCCCAAGCAACTCGAAAATCATGGGCTTAAGGAATCGGAATGGTCAATCACTGACGAGGGTTTGCATCAACTTATCCGTCTTTATACGCGCGAAGCGGGTGTGCGTAATCTGGAACGAGAAATTGCCCAGTTGGCGCGCAAGGCCGTTCGGGAAATCGAATCCAGCAAAACGAAGATACTCGTTGTGAGCGTAGATAATCTTGCGGATTATGCCGGCGTGGCTAAGTTTCGTTATGGCGAAATTGACGGCGAAGACAGGGTCGGAGTCGTTACAGGGCTTGCATGGACATCAGTGGGCGGCGAAATCTTGACTATCGAGGCCGTGAAGATGGCTGGTAAGGGGCGCATGACTCCGACAGGTAACCTCAAAGAGGTGATGAAAGAGTCAGTTTCGGCAGCTTCGTCTTATGTGCGTTCAAGGGCGACGGAGTTCGGGATTGAGCCGCCGGTTTTTGAGAAGACCGACATTCACATCCACGTCCCTGAAGGCGCTACCCCGAAAGATGGGCCATCAGCCGGTGTCGCGATGGCGGTAGCGATCGTGTCTGTGCTGACAGGTGTTGAAGTCCATAAAGATATTGCAATGACTGGTGAGATTTCCTTGCGTGGGCATGTGTTGGCTATTGGCGGTTTAAAGGAGAAACTCCTTGCCGCATTACGAGCCGGTATCAAGAAAGTGCTGATCCCTAGTGATAATGAAAAAGACCTCGCGGACATTCCCGATAAAGTCAAAAAGGGCCTTGAAATCGTACCGGTCGAAAATGTCGATGAGGTTTTGGAGCATGCATTGGTCAGACCTCTGACGCCAATTGAATGGACCGAACCGACGGCGCCGCCGGTTTCGGTCGAGACTGTCAGCACAGGTTCAGTCGTTACCCACTGAAGGTGTTTTCTATCTCAATGAGCAGCATAAAGGGTGTGGAAATCTTTGAGTCCCCACTCTGCATTTTTGCAAGGTTTGTTGCACCCAATTTTTCCGCGTATCGTAAGCGCGTTGGTGGCGGTGGGGCGTTTGTCTTTTTGGTTTTTAGAGCGATTGGGCGGCGTTTTTCGACGAGGGCTCATTTTTTCTAAAGCGTGTTGCGCTCAGCGCTCCGGCGCATACGGAGAGACGCCATGGGTAAGACTTTCGATCAGCTTAATGATGGCCTTCTGGATTTTATTGCGAAACAGAAATTATTCTTCGTTGCGACGGCGCCGCTTTCGATCGACGGCCATGTCAATCTCTCGCCGAAGGGCTATGATAGCCTTGTCGTGCTTGATTCTCTGACCGTGGCATATATCGACCTTGGCGGTTCCGGTATTGAGACGCAGGCGCATTTGCGCGAAAATTCCCGTATTACGTTAATGTTTTGTGCGTTGGAGGGGCCAGCGAAAATACTGCGTTTATACGGTCAGGGCGAAGCGATCACTTTCGACGACCCTCGTTTTGACGATCTAATGGGTCATTTCCCTTCGTTTAGTAGGGCGCGCGCTGTGGTGAAAATCCAAATCGAACGCATTGCTGATTCATGTGGGTGGGGTGTGCCGTTCTTCGCGTTTCAAGGCGAGAGAGACCAATTGGCGCGCAGCGTTGTCGCCAGACCGTTTGAGGACTGGACTGCGCACCGCTTCGCCACCAACTCCGTCAGCGTTGATGGCCTGCCGGGGTTAACACCGCAGAACAAGGAAACGTCTTCGTGACGAATCCTCGGTCTTGGACGCCGATGACAACGACCGTAGCACCATTGCGGCGTCGCCCGCTTTTCCCGATCAGATAAGGCGGAACATTCACCGCATGACAATGTTTTTCTTGAGCTCACAACACTCTAAATTTGCAGAGCCTGGCGGCAATGTGTTGAGTTTTCACGGACGTGATCTGAGTGAAACGAATCGCACATGCGCGAAACCCTATTAATTACGGCAAGGGGAAGCGTAGAAATACGGGATCTGGGGATGTGAAATTTATGTTCTTTTTATTTAAAATGCCAATAAAATCAAATAGTTACATGGATATGGCGCTGTGTGGCGCGGAATCTCTCGGTTTTCTCTTTGCCCGGCGCACCTTCGCGCGCGATATTTGAAGGATAGGAAATCCCTTATAATCCCCGCATCACAGCAGAAAGGGTGGAGGAATGAATAAGAACGAATTTATCGATCGTGTCGCCGACTTGGCAGGCATGAGCAAAGCTGACGCTGCGCGCGCCGTCGATGCCGTTTTCGACACCATCACAGAAACATTGAAAAAAGGCGACGATGTCCGACTTGTTGGCTTCGGAGCATTTTCAGCCGCACAGCGCGCCGCACGTGAAGGCCGTAATCCACGGACTGGTGAAACGATCCAGATTCCTGCCAGCATTCAGCCGAAGTTTTCTGCTGGTAAAGGTTTGAAAGAAGCTCTCAACTAAAAATCGTCATCAGCCTCGATTTCTGACGATAAGGGCGCGTAAGTACCCACTAGATCGATTCTGGGATTATCGGTGACAGACAGATGCCTTCCGCGCGTCTGTCTGTCGCTGCCTTAAATGTGATAAAGTGGGCGGTCGATGCGATACGATTGCAAATATTTCTTAGATTCCCTTGTTAGAGCATGATGCGAAAAAGTGGGAACCGGTTTTTCGCATCATGCGATAAAACAAAAATCTATAGCAAAATGCCGATTCAACCTTATCGCATTTTGCTATAGTGCTTGCCTGTGACCTAAGAGCGCGATAGGAAGTGCCCCCTTAGGAATGGGCGGTTAGCTCAGCTGGTAGAGCATCTCGTTTACACCGAGAGGGTCGGCGGTTCGAACCCGTCACCGCCCACCACGCAGTCTGTTGTTTTTTCTCATATTTTCAGAAAGTCATGTAAGGTTCGAACTCGACCGCATTGCCGAGCGCCGCGGCTACCCTCTCATGATGGTCAGCGATAACGGGACGGAACTCACTTCAAACGCCATTCTTCAGTGGCAGGAAGACCGCAAGGTCGAATGGCATTACATCCAGCCGGGAAAACCGATGCAGAATGGCTTTGTCGAGAGCTTTAAAGGGCGACTGCGCGATGAGTGCCTCAACGAGCATCTGTTCCGCAACTTCGCTCACGCACGAAACGTTATCGAAACATGGAGACGCGATTACAATCAGAACCGACCACACACGAGCCTCAACGGGCTCTCACCAACCGAAGTTGCAACCCGGTCCACCTTGGATCATAACCAGAACAGGCCGAGCCTATAAACGCGGGCAATCAGGGAGCAGGTCAGGCATACCGTGTTCACCGAGCGCGGCAGGGTTCATTTGCGCTGCAAAACGCTGAGTTGATGGCAAAATTCCAAGAGTTCCGCTTCTAATACGCGGCGCGAGCGAAGCGCGTTGCGAATGAAAAACCCCACTCAGCGTATGAAATCGCGCATGCCGAATTGCGAACTCGAGTCACCATACATTACGTATACAGATGAATAGAGTTTTCGATAGGCATTTCAGCTGTCTCGCGAACGCGTACATTCCTACAGCCAACGCCTGCTTAAGAACGCTCAATGCTCTGGTGCTTGCGCCAGCTCGGCCTCGACTTTGCGGCCCTCTGAGGCGCGCGGCTTGGATAGGCCAGCGAGCATCAGATAGGCGACCGGGGTCAGGAACAATGTGAAGACGGTGGCAAAGCCAAGTCCGCCCACCACGATCCAGCCGAGGGCGGCGCGCGATTCAGCCCCCGCGCCGGCGCCGAGGATCAGCGGCACGCCGCCGAGAAGAGTTGAAATCGCCGTCATCAAAACGGGTCGCAATCGGGTGATCGAGGCGTGCTCGATCGCCTCGCGCACAGACTCGCCGCGATCGCGCAGCTGGTTAGCGAATTCGACAATCAAAATGCCGTTCTTGGCCATAATGCCGATCAGCAGCACCAGCCCGATCTGGCTGTAATAATTGATCGATCCGCCCGTCAGTACGATCGCATAAACAGCGGCTGCAAGGCCGAAGGGCACGGTCACCATAATAATCAGGGCACTGATAAAGCTTTCAAATTGTGCGGCCAGCACCAAAAACACGATCAGCGCGGCAAAGCCGAAGACCAAAAATGTTGCGTTGTTTTGCTGTTGCAGCAACCGCGCCTCGCCAAGCGGCGCCACCGAGAGCGAGCCGGTCAGCATTTCGTCCGCAGCTTGGCGCATGGCTGTCACCGCCTCGCCAAGCCGCGCACCCTCAGCCAGGCTCGCCGTCACCGGCACCGCCCGTCGGCGTTGTTCACGCGCTAGGTTAGAGGCAACCGCCACCTCGTTGATCGTCGCTACAGATGATAACGGCACGAACCCGCCGCTCGCCGTGCGGACGAAGAGATTAGCAAGGTCGGTCGGGTCATTGACCGGCTCGCCGCCCGCTGAGATCAGGACTTCGATGATGTCATCGCCGACAAAAATTTGCGCACCACGATATTCGTCCGCCATCGCCTGCAGCGTCGTGGTGATGGCGTTGACCGGCACGCCGAGCGAGGTCGCCGCCTCGCGGTCAATGGCGACAGTGATCTGTGGCTGTGAGGTTTGGAAGTTGAGCCGCACATCGGCAAACAGCGGATTGGCTTGCAACACGCCGACAAGTTGCTCGGCAGCGTCCGCGGCGGCGTCATAATCGTCGCCGACAACGGCAAACTGCAAGCCCTGACCAGCGCCCCTGATGCCCAGTGAATTACTGCGCCGGATGATCGCATTAGCGCCCGGTATATCGCTGACCAGGGCGCGCACCTGCGCTTCAAAATCTTCCTGTGATTTTTCCCGATCGGCCCAGTCCGGCAGGCGGAGGATAACAAACGAAAGGTTAGATCCGCGAATACCGTTGATCGACATCACCGTCGTCGCTTCACCACCTTCAACCAGCGGCATCAGCCGAGATTCCATCTCAAGCACTTTGCGGTCGAGATAATCAAAGCTCGCGCCTTCTTGCCCCACAACCATAAAGAAAACTGCGCCGCGATCTTCCGTCGGCGTGAGTTCTTTTGGCACAATGCCGAAAACCAGAATTGCGCCAGCGGCAAAAGCAAGTGACGCACCAATGGGCACGGCCGGCAAGCGCAAACAGAAACGCAACACCATGCAATAGGCGGCGGAAAGAGGCCCCGCAGGTTTTCGCTTGTGTGCGGGCTGATCCATCTCGGCCAACGTTTCAGGGCGCACCTCGCGTCCGAAGCGCACCGTCAGCACAGGGCATAATGTCAGCGCCACAAACGAGGAGACGATAACCGCGAAGGCGAGCACGAAACCAAATTCAGAAAATAACCGTCCGGCCTGACCAGGCAGGAACGAGATTGGAACGAACACCGCCGCTAGCGTCACCGTAGTCGAAAGAACGGCGAAGATAATCTCGCGCGTGCCAATCACCGCTGCGGCGCGCTTGCCCGCTCCCTTGGCGCGCCAGCGTTGGATATTTTCGGTCACGACAATGGCATCATCGACCACCAGACCGGTCGCCATGACCAGCGCCAGCAGGGTGATCAAATTGATCGAAAAACCCGCAAGCCATAACGCAGCGACTGTGCCGAGTAGTGATACCGGAATGGTCACCGCGGGAATAATCGTCGCGCGCACCGAGCGCAGGAATGCAAAGATAATCAACACAACTATTACCGTCGCCAGCAGCAAGCTTTTGAAAACTTCCTTGACGGCCTCGTTGATGAAAATGGAATCATCGACCGTGACGTCGATCAGCACATTCGCAGGCAAGGAAGCCTGAAGGCTGGCAACCGCGTCGCGCACGCCGTTTGAGACGGCCACCGTATTCGATTGCGCCTGACGGATAATACCGATGCCGATGCCCGGATCGCCATTGACGCGCGCTGTTGTCGTCTCATCCTCAAAACCCCACTCTACCAGCGCCACATCGGCAAGCCGGGTCTCGTCATCGAGGCGCATGGCGCCGATTTCTTCGGGCGTGGTGGCGGGCGCTTCGGCTCGAATGAGGATTTGCTGGGTGTCGTTGCGCAGGCGGCCGCTTGGCGCGCTCTGCGAGGCGGTGGCCACAAGGCGCGCCACATCTTCAACGGAAAACCCTCGCGCGGCCAGCGAAACCGGCATGATCCGCACTCGTATGACGCGATTTCTGACACCATAATCATTGGCCTGCGCCACCCCCTCAACCGATTGCAGGCGGGGCAAGATGACATCATCGACAAGGTCGGCAAGCGTTCCCGCATCCATACCGGAGGCAGAGACCGATAGACGCATGATCGGCGACGCGTCGTTGTCAGCCTTGATCACGACAGGCTCTTCCACGTCCAGCGGCAATTGGCGGGCGATCGCGGAGACTGCATTTTTGACATCAGTCGCCGCAAGATTGATGTCGACGCTGGGCGAGAATTCTGCGGAGATGTTACTGCGTGCGAAGCTCGACGAGGAAGAGATTGAGACAACGCCGTCTACTTGTGCGACTGCGCTTTCGATGACCGATGTCACTTCCGCGTCAATTGATTCCGGCGTCGCGCCCGGGTAATTCGTTCGGATCGATATGACCGGCTGATCAATATCGGGCAGTTCGCGCACCTCGATGCCGAGCGTCGCAGCAAGACCAGCCAGGATAATGATCAGACTAACGACAGCGGCAAGGATCGGACGTTGAATGAATATGCCGATAAATCCGCCTGCGCCGCCATGGGAGTCATTGAGCGTAGACGAGAGAAAGGGATCTTCTTGCGCCATTCCTGTCAGTTTCCTGAAATGGCGTTTCCGGCGCCAGGTGAGAGGCGCAGGGGTTGGGGCTCGCCAAGCGGAATGCCGGGACGCACCCTGTCTGCTCCCTCAGAGACGACTTCGTCACCGGGGGCGATCTCGCCTTCAACCAACACAATCTCATCTGTGCGCTGAAGTATGGTCACATGAGCACGCACCGCGCCGCCGTCAAGCCCGCGCTTCCACACATAGGCCCCGGCGCGGTCCCATTGAATGGCGAGGCCTGGAACGGACACCGCCGGGGCGCCAAGGCTGGTTGTTGAAACCGCGAATACTGCGCCCGGCAACAGCCGGTTATCGGTATTTTCAAATGTCGCTTCGACCCGCAAGGTGCGAGAAGCCGAATTGACGCGGCTGTCGATGGCGGAGACGGCGCCCTCATAACGACGTCCGGCGGCGGACGCGAGCGTGGCGCTGACCATCTGGCCAATCTCGATAAAGCTCGCTGTTTCCTGCGGCACGGCAAACTCGATGACGATCGACGACGTGTCATCAAGAGTGGCGATCACATCGCCCGCGCGGATATAATCGCCGGGTTCGATTTCGGTAAGGCCAGCAATCCCGGTAAAGGGCGCTTTGATCGACCGTTGATCAACGGCGAATTGCGCGGCCCGCAAATCTGCTTCGAGAGTTTTGAAATTGTTGAAAGCCGCCTCGGCTTCCAGCGCAGATGCGGCATTGGCCTTTGCGAGGTCAGCATAGCGTTCGGAATTTTCTTTCGCCACCGGATATTGCGCGTGGGCGCGGTTGAGCGCGATGTGTTGTTGTTCATCATCGATGAGGATCATCACATCGCCCGCCGTCAGCCTTGCGCCGGGGGTGAAGGCAACCTCTTTAACCAGGCCCGTGACTTCGGAGGTGATGGTAATGCTCTTTAGCGAACGGCCCTGGCCAATAACGTCGATGGTTTTGCCGAGTGCAGCTTCCTGTGCTGTGGAAATCGTCACCGCCGGCGCATAACCGCCGCGTCCGCCCCCTCGGTTACCGCCTTGGCTGGACTGCGCGCCATCTTGTGCCGGAGCCCCGCCAGCGGTTTTGTTTTGTCCCGTGGTCAGCACCAGCCCTGTGATCGCCGCACCGGCAATCAATACGAAAACAGCGCCCAGATTAAGGGTTGCTCGAAGCTTCATTCTCTCTCCGTCGGTGCGGCTCCACCGGGCAGCCTTATTATTGCGCCATTATTGCGCCGTTTAGCCTTGGCGGGTGCGTATAACACTTCGCCATCCTAACACAGCTATAACGCATCACATCTTACGATCCGTCGCCCTTTTCAGATCAAGATTGGGTTACCGGCTTTGATGCGGTTGGGGGAAGGTGCGATTGACCTCCAGAAAGTGAATTTTATTCTATAAATCAATTACTTAATAAAAAATTTTGATAAATAAAGGGTTCCCCTTGCCCAAAACTCGATTCTGGTGTGCTCGTGGCGTCATTCACCGAGAGGTTGGGAGCGGTTCAGGTCACTTGATTGCGTAACCGTTCTGCTACGGACTTTTGAGAGTTGTCAGACCATCGCGAATACCCGTCCACACAACCCCATTGGCATGATTGCGCAGAAAGGTATTCCAGATTTGCGGCAGTCGGACACAACTTCGAATTTTCGATGCCGATGGAAGGGCATTTCCCCTTTAATTTTCGGATGGCAAAGCAGGCTCAACACTCGGAATAATGGTCGAATCTGATAGGAATGTCATGTCATACCAATCAACAATCGCCGCGCCGATCTCAGCTCCGTGGTCTTCCTGAACGAAGTGGATACCGTCACCCAGAAATTGGGCGTCCAGATTTTTCCAATCACGGGCCATCGCTTCAGCCCGGGTTTTCGGAATCAGGGCGCCGGGATCGAAATAGAACATCAGTTTTGGCGTGGAGGATGATGGCAACCACTCGGCGAATGGCGAAATTCGCGCAGCGACATCTTCCGGTTTACCGTCAAAGGGAATCTGCCGTGGCCACACAAGGGTCGGCAAGCGTGAACCGAAGGTCGGAAACGGCTCGCGATAGGCTGCCATCTCTTCATCGGTCAATTCACGTACGACACTGAGCGGCAGGACGTTCTCAACGAAGAAATTACGTCCCATGATCATCAATTCCCCAATGCCTTTTGTGCGAAACATTTTAAAAAGCCGTTGGGGGAGCGGGGCCAAATCATTCATAGAGGATATACGCAGTATGGCTTCCATAAAGACAATGCCTTTGACATTCTCTTGATGCCGGAATGCGTAATCAAACCCTAGCGCTGATCCCCAGTCATGAATGACAAGGGTGACATTTTGCAAGTCCATCGCCTCAATAAAACTGTCGATGTAATCCGCATGTTCAATAAAAGTGTAACCGATGTCCGGTCGGTCGGAAGCTCCGAAGCCGATGTTGTCGACTGCGATCGCGTGCGCGCCCGATGCTGCGACGACGGGAAGAACATTACGCCAGAGATAGGACGACGTAGGGTTGCCGTGAAGGAACAAAAAAACCGGGCCGTCCGGATCTCCCTCGTCGATATAGTGCATGCGTGATCCATCGATAGTAATGTAGTGCGACTTGAATGGATAATTGGCCCAAACCTCCGACATTTGCCTCTCCGGTTTTTGTACCGGGTCGGCGTTGAGCGTCGTCAGATAAAAAGCAAAGCCTGCAAGCAGGGAAAGCCCGATTAGAATAAGGCCAAAAATCCATTGGAAGAATGTTGCCATGTCGGATGTCCCCTCGTCAGCGCTGCGTACGACTTGATTGTGAAAGCTAACTGTTCAGCGAGCAATGTAAAGCGGCAGACAACTCATTGAGACCATCCTTATCGCACTCTTTGCCCCTAAGTGTGTTGAATGAAATTAATATATGCCTTTCAGGCGCGCTGATGTCACAGGGGCTCCTGAACAGGGCTTAGAAATATTTTGAGGGTCTACCTGAGGGAATGAATGGGATGCCTTTGCCAACATTTCTGAATGTGATTGGCAGCGTGAACGAGATTGAAAAATCAGGCGATTGATCCGTTAATCCGATAGACGCGGATGCGAGGAGCGTGCGTCCTCTTGGCGTTGCGATTGCGGTGCCGAACACTAGACGGGCGTCATTCGTTGCCGTGCCGATCGATTCAATGCCGTTCTGTCTTGTTTTCTTCGTATGTCGATTGATGAATGAAGTGCTGATCGATACGCGGTCACTGATGGCGAAATTGAACCCCGCAAACCAGCCGAATGAGTCACCAGGATCGATGACACCAAACTCGTCAAACTCCTGCTGGAGATTAAGAGCGTAGTCGGCGCCGCCGAAATAGACGAGGGGATCGTTACGCCAGACGAAATTCGCGCCCGGAGAAACTGCGTAATGGCCTCCACCTGTTGGAGGATTCACCAGTCGGCTTTCACCACCACGGTCGATGACTTCACTCTCGATTTCAAATGGGTTGCGACCGGTCGGGAATCGAGCGGTCGCCTTCAATACGGTCGCCGGAATGAGTCCATTGTTGGAAATCGGCTGCCAGGACAATGTCGCCTCGATATCGCCGAGGTCGACATCGCTAACCGTACGTTCACGGATATCGGCTGTTCCAATACCCAATATTTCCTTATCACGCCTATAAACCCCGGGAACTCTCGCCTCAAGTTGAAGTCGCTCAGCGATCCCGTAACGCACCGTCAAGGAACTTGTGACGATATCCCGGCGCAAATCATCAACGCGGATCGTTCCGATAACAATCGCGTCAAAAATGGAAAACCCGTTGATAGCAACATTGTTGCCTGAGAGGTGCGAATAATCGAAACCAGGTTCGATCTGTAACGAACCAGGGGAGAGTAGAATGCCGCCAGTATCAATCAACAGCTGATCGATGGGCCTCTCTGAAGCGGGACGTGCGGTTTCATTCGCATCAGACGATTCCGTATTTTGGCTATCGGTTGATCGTCGTGATTGGGTGATCTCATCCGGTCCGTTCTCTTTCGGACGCAACGCTCCTTGTGTGGTCTCAGTGTTGAAACCCTTTGGCGCGACCGGGCGTGGGCTGTTTTCAGCTATTGTGTTAATTGTTTTTTGCTCGCTGTTTTGGTCGACCCTGACGCCAGAATCATAACCGCTGACAGGGCCACCTTTGCTTGCCAATGCAGCATCAGGGTTCGTGCCATCGGCTATTTGTTCTTTTAAAAGTTGGAGCTCTTCAAACTGAGCCTTGAGTATTTGAAACTGACCTTCAATAGCCTGACTTTGCTTTTGTAACTCCTCGGCTTGAAGTCGCAAAACCGATTCCTGCAGTTCTATCCGTTGTAGAAAGTCAATATTCGTCTCGGTTTGGGCGTATGCGTTGAGACTTGTCAGGGATACGAAGGATAGACATGTAATGCGAAGTGAATTCTTCTGCATCGCGGATGTTACGTTCATTCGCTTGGTATTCAACATGAATACACCCCCCCCAAAGAGTTGACGCACTTCGCTGCCTCAGTAGAATCAATTCCCACCAAGCGCTGCCATTAATGATGATACGGCATCTGGCGCTGTGCCGTTTATGATCGCGATATTAATCGTCAGCGTGTTGTTGATAATGTTATTATTTCCTTCGATATTCGCCAGTTGGAATATTCCATTTGCGCCGGCGAAGCTGCCCAGGGCGCCACTCAACTGCACGTGATTCTCATCGGAAAAGGATACACCAACACCATCTGGCAGCGTGTTGGCGCCACCGCTGTTGGCGATAGAACCGCCAAATAGGATAGAGAAGGCGATGCCGCCAAACCCGCCGCGTAATTCACCCATTTCTTTATCTGACAGAGCTTCATTTCCGCATTCGTGTTTGGAAACGCCAAGTGCATCGCAAAGCGTTGTAGACTCTGCGTTGGCATTCGTAGGAACAACAAAGGCTAAAACGGCCAGAGCAGTAGATGCTTTAATAAATCGAATAAACATCATGTGACTCCCATATACAAAATAAAACCAAACTCGAGATCATGACCAACACAAGCACTTAGAACTCATTTCCTGACGGCGTAATTGACACACTGGTTTGATTCCAAAGTGAAATGAGCGTATTCATTCGACCGTACAGCGCGTAATCACGCATAAATACAGTGTTCTGCAGTTCCGAATCTGCATCTACCAGGGCGAGGACAACACCATCCCATTCTTTTGAGAACTCAATAGTATTCTGTGTACGGTTACCAAAAGCGGGATCGGCGACGAACACTTTTCCGTCTTTCGCAGCTCTAATAACGACGAAATGGGCGTATCCGCGAACGGTTGTCAGCGCGATGACGGGCGCTTTCAGCTTCTCTAAACTTTCAACCCCGTCCAGGCGAAAACCTCCACCTAAAAGACCTTTTCGTTCACCTGCTTGTTTCAACTCAAGTAGGGAAAACCCATACTGATTAATATTATCACGTTGCTTTTCAGAAACATTCTCGAAGATATCATTGATGATGTCGCGTTCACTTATGGTCAGATCAAAATGGAATTGCAGTAAAGTGGCGAGCGCCGCTGCTCCACAACTCAGATCTTCCGTCTGGCGGATGACGCCACCATAGCGCATATCGATGAATGATTTCACAGGTAGATAGACTGGTGATGTATGGGGCAGGGTGGATGTCAAACGTAACTGCCCCTGCGCAGGCATGATTGAGGCTAACATTATCAGCGCGACAAAGCCTACGAAGCTGCGCATCAAAAACCTCCCAAATTCGTCATAGTAATGCCAATTTTATTGCTCACCTGGTTGAGTGAACCGGCGGTTTGGGAAATTTGGGCGACGCCCGTAAAGTTATTAAATGAGTTCGAGAGTCGGGTGACGCGTGTTTGTTCCTCATTGAGGTTGTACTCATTATCCTTGTTCACCGAAACTGCCGCGAGCTCGGCATCGCCAATCAGCGCTGCCGGAACCGCGTCATTGATTCCGATTGAAAATGCGAGCGCGAATGCATTTATCTGCTGGTTGAGGGCGCCTGCGGACTGGTTTATGCCGACCACACCGGACGTATTATTGAAACTATCCTCTATCCGTGTCTGCAACGTATGCGCCCGGTCAAACACGCGATTGGCGATTAGGGTTTGCGACGTATCAAGGAGAGCAATTGCGCCGCCGCCAGTTGATACGCCTGCAATTGATATCACGTTGGCTTGGCTCTCGCCCACCCCTGCGCTCATATTGAAGCCAGCAAGACCGTGAAAAGCATTCACCGAATTCTCTAAACTTACTTCGTAGCCGTTGTTTAAAGTGACAGAATTGCCGGCGGTGTCTTGTGAAATCGCGGCGTAAGCGGCTGCGAAGGCGGATGCCGCGACGAACAGGGGGCCGTCCGCTTCAAACGGGTTTGGCGTCTCTGAACCGTAAAACCCGTTGCGCCCCGTCGGTTCCGGCTCGCCTGGAAGCACACCAATGTAGATATATGCGGGGTTTTCCGGATTGTAGGCCTCAGATGTCTCCGCCTCCACTGGTGGTTGTGAAGAGTCAACCGACGTCTCTAGCGCAGCGGCGATATCGAACCCGGAGAGAACGATGATCACTGCCAGGCCTAGAACGACTGACCGCATTGGCCGCGTCGATCGAACATTCATGAAATCATGAATGCAATGAGTGATAGAAAAAACACATTGAGCCATCGTGACTTTCTCCAACAAGTCTTCGCAATTAGCGCGCTGACGTAAATCATGAATCGTCAGCGCGCACTTTTCTTTGGTGGTCTTAAACTAGTTCGTAGAAAGACCGATGCCAGCGAGACTCGAGATCGCTGCGACACTGACTACGGTCGACTGGTTATTATGGTAACCGGTTGACTGATTCACATTGATGATGCCGGAATTACCTGAAAACGATCCTGTAATCGTATCGTATTTCACAGTATTTTCGTCATCGACAACATTGAAACCATTGACCTGAGCGATACCTGCATCGGCCAGAGCATAGGCGGCATCGTCGCCAATCGCCGCAGCGAGTGCGTTCGATTGATTGTTACTGTTGCCGGTGTTCTGGTTGAATTGAAGGACGCCAGAGTTGCCTCTGAAGCTATTATCGATCGTTGCATTCAGATGGCCGGGCGCAAGTGTAATCAATTGGGCCGGCGTGGCGGCAAGGACTTCGTCTAACGAAGCTCCCGGATCGCCCTGGAATGGGGTCAGTTCGTGGTGAAAGGTTTCGTTGAAGACGTTCACCTGATCTGAATAGGCTTCAGAATGGGCGAATGTGCCAGTAATCAGAATGGGCTCGCCTGTGGCATTATCGACCTCACCATTGGGCGATCCATTATCAGTAGCGCCTGTCAACGCGATGGAGGCGAAATTGCCCTGTTGGGCCATATTACCAGAATCCTGGTTCGCCTGCATAATGCCCTGATTATTATTGAACGAACTCAATGTTTCGGACGTTTTGTTGATCATCATATTTTGGGATTGACTCAGGGTAGCGGCGTCGCCCTCCGGTCCCAGTTCGCCTTCGTCGCCAAAATAGCTGACGCGATTAAAGCCGTTCCATTGATTGCCGAAAGCATGGGCTTCAGCGGCGCCCTCCAGATCCCTGTTGAACATGACGTCAATAGTCGCGAATTTAAACTTCACGACGAAGATGTCGATGTCGATACTTTTTGCTTTGTCTACGTCCCAACTCAAAAAGACATCTGCTTGGGCCGCGCCTGATGCGAACACAGCTGTTGCTGCGACGCCTGACAGGATTATAGCCTTGAGATTTTTCATGACTTACATTTCTCCCAATGAATTAAAAAGCGCCGCTGACAGTATTGGCGGCGGGATTACCGACGACAGAAAGCGAAACGACATTCGCCTGGTTCGCCATATTGCCGGTCGTCTGATTGAAACCAATGATTCCGGAGTTTCCGTTGAAAGATCCGTTGATGCGGGACAGCTTATTAATGCCGACGAGGCCATCTCCTGAGTCGGATTCCATCACTTCATTGAAAACAGTGTATTGGCCAAGGTCCGCTTCAGACAACGCCACACCCGTTTCGGCAAGTGAAACAGCAAGGGATAGCGCGTTAGCCTGATTGTTCATATTACCAGCGGCTTGGTTCCCGTGGAGAACGCCGGAATTGCCAGAAAACGATGCATCGACAACTGCGTTCCTGAATACGACGTTCACTGTCTTCACGTGGTTTGCGAAAAGAGAGGGATCTGTCGGTAGAAATGCAGCGCCATCAGCGTTGAGGCCCGCGAGAACAGCACTACGTACGAGGTCGACGTTTGCGAAACCACCCTGATCAAGCGGCGCGTCTGGGAAACTCGAGGTGTAGCTCCCAAAATTACCTTCCGATGCATCACTGAGGGGGTTCTCGGGACCGCCATTGATCGATGCGGCCGTTCCTTCGTCGGGGCGCAGGAATACGACGCCGTTATTTTGGCTGACTGCGGCCTGAGATTCGGCGAAGCCGCCCGGCGTGCGCGGATGTTCACCCGTTGTAGGTGGCTCACCCGGAGTTGTCGGGGGCAATGGACTATCGGGCGCGCCCGAGAAGTCATAGGCGATTGAGGTCGCACTGCCTTGGTTGTTCTGGTTACCGCTAGCCTGGTTTGCAGAAATAAGACCGGTGCTGTTGTTGAAGGACTGAAAGATATAATCCTGCTTTTCCGCACAATTGGAACAAGCAGTATTTGCAAAGTTGTTTTGATTGACGAGAGCGAAAGATTCAGCGAATTTTTCCGCATCGATAAAAATATTGGCATCAGCCGTTATGAATTTAGCAATGCCAATTCTCTCAAAAATCAAAATGTCTTTCTCATGTTGTATAGCGACGTTGAGGTCGCCATCTGCTAAAGCGGGTGTGACGGCTAATAGAGATGCCCCCGCAAACAATAGCTTCTTCATCGAGTTCTCCTTTTTCGAGAAGGGAGCCCCAAAACGGTCCGGCCCCAAGTGCAATTTGATCTTTGCCCGAGATGCTTCGGCGAAAATTAAAATTTCTTAACTAATCGAAATATTTCTCGATATAAGAGTGAGATGTGAATTTATGCGTACACTGGTGTTTTGCGTGCGTCCGCTCTCATCGATTCGCTTTGTGTTTTCACCCTGAAAAAACGATTATGATCGCATGCCCAAGAACAGCGAACAATCTTCGAGTCATCCCCATAGGAGAAAACGGACTTTCATCGTGAATGGCCGAGCATCTGATGCGGCAGGAAAACCGCCCATCTTTAAGGTTTTGCGCCCCGCTTCGATTTCACGAAAGCCTCAATATATAGAGATTAAAAAAGCGACCGATAAAATATGGCTTCTCTATGTTTATAATAAAGACGCCGATAGCCCAACTTGCTATGCATTCCATAGCCGTGAAGATGCGCTCGCCGCCTACGAAGAAATTTGGCCGGAGGCGTCTCGCGAGTAAGGACTTGCTTTGAAATCTTTGTTCCTCTTTTCATGACGGGCTGAAAACGACCTGAGGGCTTCAACGTCAAGGATGGTCAATTTTCCACGACCGATCTCAACCACATTTTGACTTTCCAACGTTTTAAGAATTTTGTTGACATAAACGGATGTCAGGCTAATTGCATCGGCGATGTCGATTTGTCGTAGAGGTAACACCAATGGTTTTGTGTCTGGGGAGCGCCGGCGGCTTTGTGCACGATTAGACAGTTCCACCAAAAGATCCAACAGACGGTCAAGCGCGGACCCGCCAACGGCATTTATGAGATGCCGGTGCCAACGGTCCTGTTGCATGTCGGCAATATCAGATATGCGCAAGCCTATTTCTGGGTGATCTTCGATTAATCTACGCATTCGAGTGTGTGGGATTGTGCAGATGGCTGCGTCAGTAAGGCATTCAGCGGTGAAAGTTGAGGACGGACTGGCCGATGTCATGTGTCCAAAAGTATCGCCGGCGACCAGTATTTCTAGCACTCTGCGCGCACCGGAGCTGTCGTGATGGAATAGCGATATCCATCCGGCAATAACTTGGTGATAATGATGAAGCACGTCTCCCTGCTGAACAATCATAGCGTGAGAGCGGAAAACACGATCGGACAGCTTAGCTTCTTCGAGAAGATGGGTGTATTCTGTTGGTACAGCACCGCATAGGTCGCCGTGCCGATTAAAGCAATGGGCGCAATGCGACGGTATAATAGGTGTCGACGGCATACTTTTCTCCAGAAATTTAGAAGTTCTTCCAGTCCGCGAGGTCATGTCAGTCCAACAAGCGCTTCATCCGTTGAAGCGCGGCTAGCCGAGCGTGAATGAGTCTTACTCGGTCGCGAAATCCTGCTCTGCGTGCAAATACTACGGAAAGCCGGTCACGTGTTCTGATGAAATGCTGGCGTCATGCTTTTCCTCCCCCGAGGCTAGATGGTCCTACTCTAAAAGATACATAAATAATAAATATTAGAGATAACTTTGATGCAGATTTAGCAAAATGATTAGTAAAGAATGTATGGGTAAAGAAAGTTGTTAAAGTATACAATAACTACCGTGAGTTAAGCCAAAACGTAAGCAAGCCATAGGTTGCGTAGCGGTTACAAATATTCTCAATATCGTTAGTATAGATACTGATCGATCTGAGGTGTCTCCTTGATAAGGTTGGCCTGCGTCAAGGCCCACGCATTGTAATAGGCGTCAGTCAAAACGTTTTTATCCCATACATCAAGGTCGTAGTGTTGCATGCGAATCCATTCGACGGATTGATCCGCATCAATTGTTATGCCACGGCGATGAAGAAAAATTCGTAAGAGACGTGCTGCGTCATCCGGATCGGCCATGATATGGGCCTTTGCTGCACTCCATGCTCTCTTAACAGCGGCAACGGTATCTTCATCATTGGCTAAAATATGCGGAGAAGCGATCAGGGGTTGCGCGCCGATATAACCGATTGCATCGGAGATCTCACTCGCGTTGAGTAATAACTGAGCATCGTTTTGCTCAAGCAACAGATCGCCGATTGGCTGCTCGGCGATTGCTGCATCCATGCCATCACCGAATGCTCGGCCAAGTGAGCCGGGTTCATAATACTTCAAAGTTACGTCGGAAAGATCAATATCGTTGGCATTGAGCAGGCGCGCAAGCACGACGATAGCATCTGTATCAGGGATTAAGGCTATGGATTTTCCCTTTAGATCAAGGGTATTTTCGATAGCGCTATTTTTATTGACGACTAAAAGATGCGCGCTACCCCAGTTATTTATCGCGACCGCTTTGATTTTTGCATTTGCTGCAGCGGCTTGCAATAGAGCCGTTTGAGGCAGCACTGCGAAGTCTGTTGCTCCAGATGCAAGGGAATTGATAATCGCTTTGTGAGAGGAAACAGCGGCGCCGCTCATATATATGCCCTCGGTAGCCAGAAACCCTCGTTCAGCGGCGACGATTGCGGGCACTGCGTCCCATGAACTGGCGTAAGTTATTCTTACGACTTTGAACGTTTGAGCACTGACGACGTTGACTGCGCAAAAGTTCAACGCCAACGAAAAGGCCAATAGAATCATCTTGAACATAGCTGGAAGTCCCCCCGTCAATCACCGTCATAGCAATTGAGATGTACCACGAATAAACCATTGATAACCAAAAATAGGAAATCTTGATTCAACTAGTTAAAGTTGAGCCCTATTTTCTCCTCCACCTTCATGGAGAAATGACCCTGGTCTCTTTCAAAAAAAACTTCTCTGGGGCAAATTCGAGGCGCGGCCCGTGAATGCCCGGAAAGGGTATTGATCCAACTGACTTTCATCCCGTATTTCGGATCGATTCAAGTAAGAAATTTCATTCCAAATACCGGCCTGTATGCAGACATTATTTTGTTCGTCGCCGTCGGCTCCTCTGTTTTCCAAGTGAAACAAATAATTGCAAAGGGAGAGATCAACGGAACCGCAAATTGATGTGATTGCTTTATCAGAGCTATGTTTTTAGATGATTATCTGATACGGAAAGCTAAACAATAGTGGTGAGCGCCGAGGTGAAAAATGTTTGAGTGGTTGACGCCAGAACTGGGGCAAATCCTTGAGGGCGTGTCCGGGGTTTTTACAGCGTTTCTTGGGGGCTTGGCAATTTTGTATGCAGCTGGCCAACTGCATGCTGAAAAAACCCGATCGAAAGTTGAATGGGCAACTAAACTGTTCGCTGACCATCTACAAAGATCTCTTGAGTTTCCTGACCTGGCGACACCTGATCCCAAGACATTGAGTGAGATCGACAAGATGCCGCAATATGAGTGGTTCGTTGGCGTAATGCTCTTTACGATGGAAGCGGTTATAAGTGCATTTCCTAGGAAACGAGTGTGGCTTGCGCGTGTTGAGGGGCAGCTTTTAATTCACAAAGACTATCTTTCTACGGACCGGTGTGAAGAAAGGTACTTACGGGGAACAACCACGGAGATGCGCAAAATTGTTAAATTAGTGCTTGACCGGTAATGTGAAGTAATCATTTGATCAAAATTTCATGGCTCATGATATGGCTTCAAAATTCTTTCCACTGTCATTCAAATCCCTGTTAGGCATGGGCTTTAGAAGTTTTGGACATTATTATTAGAGCGCCGAGAGAAAACCGTTTCACACTTTTCGCTCGATGATCTCATCAATAATTATGCGGCTTTTCGCACTTTGGCTTTCTGCTGTGCGCTTTGCTCAGCCTCTTGTTGTCCAGTGATCAACCTCACTCCGCGCTGCCAAGTCAAATAGGACCAAATCCAGCTTAACCCGATGGTTATACGGTTTCGAAACCCAACAAGATAATAAATGTGTGCAAAGCTCCAAAGAAGCCAACCAAGGAATCCGCTGAACCTGAGACCGTAAATATCTGCGATCGCCTTGCCGCGCCCGATCGTCGCCATTGAACCCATATCGTGATAGCGAAAGCTGCTAAGCGCCTTGCTGCTTCGATCTGTAAGAATGCGGCGCGCCACATATTTTCCCATCTGTTTGGCCACAGCGGCGACACCCGGTAGGGGCTCCGTGTCGCCATCGGGCGTAAGAGACGCTGTATCGCCGATGGCGAAAATATGAGGATGATCAGCAACGGACAAATCGTCCTTGACGATGATCCGACCCATATTGTCTGTTTCCGCAGCCAGCCATTTCCCTGCTGGCGACGCCTCAACGCCCGCAGCCCAGATAACCGTGCGGGCGGCGATATGGTGCTCGCCCATGTCGACACCGCCGTCATCCACATGATTGACACGCGCGTTCAGGGCAATTTCCACACCCAGGCCTTCAAGATGTTGATGGGCTTTCGCCGACAATTTCGGGTTGAAACGCGACAGCACGCGTTCTCCGGCATCGGCAAGAATGATCCGAGCGCTGTCTGGGTTGATGTGACGAAAATCATAGACCAGGGAGCACCGAGCAAGTTCGGCGATAGCACCGGCGAGTTCCGCGCCTGTAGGTCCGGCGCCGACGATTATGAAGGTGAGCCACGCTTTGCGCTTCTCGGCATCGTCCTCCATCTCGGCTTTCTCAAAAGCGGTCAAAATACGTTGGCGCAATTCAAATGCGTCATCAATGGTCTTAAGGCCGGGCGCCGCGCGGGCCCATTCATTTTTGCCAAAATAGCTGTGACGAGCGCCTGTGGCGAGGATGAGATAGTCATAAAAAAGCTGCCGCCCGCCTTTCGTCATTAAGGTTTTGGCTTTTGCATCGACGCCTTCGACTGTGTCCATGAAGACCGTCACGTTTTTGGCGTTACGGACAACGTGTCTGATCGGTGAGGCAATTTCCGCTGGCGTCAGCGCCGCCGTCGCCACCTGATAGAGCAAAGGTTGAAAGAGATGATAATTGTGCCGATCGATCAGCGTTACATCGACTTCTGTATTTGCGAGCACTTTAGTCGCCTCAAGGCCGCCAAACCCAGCGCCGACAATTACGACATGCGGGCGCGCGTTCTCGCTCGCTTCATCTTGCTTATTGTGCAATGGGACCCTCTTTGCTTCGCTTGCTCTCTTTGCGAATGTCTGTTGGACGAATGCTCGGTGAGAAAATATCAGTTCGCGCGTTGGTCATAGTGATCCGCTGTTCGCCAAAGGCAAATCGTAATCGCGTGAGTGAAACGAATGTCTTGCACACGCGGTAGTGAGTTTTGTTAATCGGAAATTGAGAATGTCTGGAGGATTACCAAGGTTGCGCCGCTTTATGGCATCAATGTTTTTCTCGAGCTCTTCCGGTTCGGACATGTCCACGAGATCGTCCACGGAATCTTCGATCCAAAATGTCCAGAACAGCAATACTCACCGCCATGGGATGGTTTTGTATGTCACTGCAAACAATCGCCAGATAATGGCGGCGGGAATTGAGTTCCGTCTTGAGTGTCGCGTACGATGATCGATCAACCCGAGCACAAGCAACTTGCTATGGCAATGAGAGGACGCCCGAACTCAAGTTGTGTTCTTGGTGTTCGGGCGTCTTTGATAAATGAAAGCAAGCTGCGTTAGTCGAATTTACTGCATCTTGCTCCGGGTTACAGTGGTCGCGTGGTTTAACGCGAGAAAGGTTACACACAACATTTCGCTCGGCGCACTAGCGTCGCACATGGAGAAGGGCAGGGTTGCTATTTCGGGCAACCGTCCTCTTTGCACAGCGCGCGAACATAATTCATTAGCCCTTCTATTTCGTCAGTAGACAGCCGATTGCCCCATGGGGGCATCAACGAATCGAGAGTGTTTACCGGGCCCCCATGCGTGAGCGTTTTAATGATCATTGGGCCGGTAAATTTCGACATTTCCTTTGCCGCCGTAAGGTTCATTGGTCCAACAGGCAGCTCATCGACGGAGTTTATTCCATTGCCAGTGCCGTCAACACCGTGGCATTGAGCGCAATACCAGTCGAAATTCTCTTTCGGCGTGGCGGCAAATCCCGGTGTCGTCTGCGCAAGGAAAGACAGACTGGAGAGCGTTGCGATGGCTAGGTTGTACTTGGTTTTCATCATTATTCTCCATCTTCGCCAAGGCTGGTGATATATTGGGCGAGCAGTCGCAATTCGTCATCCGTATACGCTTCGAAGGCCTCGTCGCCATAAACGGGCATGCGCCCATTGGGATAATAGCGAGCGTTATCCTGGAGCATGAAGTAGACCCAATCGCCATTCAGCCGCTGACCGCCTGTAGTAAATGATGGTCCGGTGAAACCGCCGATATTGCCACGCGAAGATGGGTATTCATGACAACCGAAGCAGACTTGCTTTTTGGTAAACAGCTTTTCGGCTTTGAATTCGACGCGACGGCTGAGCGGTTCATCCACCACTTCATCGATACTCATTTCAGCATCGACCAAGGACATTAGATAGGCGCCGACATCTGCCGCCTCTGCTGTAGAAAGGGCTACATGATCATTGGCGCCTTTCACAAGTGTGCCGTATTTCACACGACGAATTGGGGTCGGACTTTCAAGCCAGGTCAGCAACCAGTCTTCATTGAACTTGCTCCCTGCAAACCATAGTGGCGGGCCCTTTATCTTCGAGCGTTGCGCGACTGGCAGCGGTTCACTCGGGCCGGTCATTTGGTGGCAATTTTCGCAAGCTTTGGCGTCAAATATCTGCTTGCCTTCCGTTACGCCGGCCAATGCGGCAGGCGAGAGCACCCCCCCGGCGACGGCAAGCATGCCGGCGCCAATCAGGCCCTTGGCCAGGCCAAACAATTTTGTTCGCTTCATTGAGCACTCCAATTTCCGTTTTCCGTACACGCTGGTCAGAGCGCGTTCCGATCCCCCGCAGCTTATTTATCAGCTTCGGCCGTTCGCGACAAACCGTCCTCAGAGAAACCGAGCTTTCGCCGCAACATATCCCGATCCTCAAGGGTAAGCTCTCCATCTGGTATGATCCTGCGGATATTTTCCGTCAACGGCGCTTCGATTGTGGCCGGATCAACGGACTGGTCATATATTCTCCTCGCATCTGAAGCATTGGAGATTAATGTTCCGCCTGCTTTTGCGTTCTCGCGCGATAGATAGAACCACACATCGCGCGGCAACGAGCCGGGAATGACCTCGCCATTCTCTGCCCGTTGATGATTTTGTCGGAAACCATCACTCTGGACATAGTCAACAATTTTGTCGATTTCGTCGCGAGTCAACGGGCCGCCAAAGCCATCGCCATTGCCAACACCCCAGGGCGGCATAAATTTGTCGAAGCGACCGGTATTGACGATTTTGAACATCGCCTGATGGGTCCGGTCAATATCCGCTTCAAGCGACAATCCGTCGATGCCCTCGCCGAACTGACCATGACAGCCGGCGCAATTGGCTTCAAACATCTGCTGGCCACTCAGACCGAGAACCGTGCCATAGCCAACTTTGATTGGTTTGGAAGGTTGTAACGGGATGATGGTGCCGTCTTCGCGTTCCATCGGCTCGCGTTCGACGAGGCCCGCTTCATCAAAAATGAGAGGTGTCAGGATTGCAGCCTGCTCTTCTGTTGACTTCTGACGATATTTCATCCGCACCGTTCCATACCGGTTCGCGTCGTAGTGTTCGCCTTTCATCTTGGCGAACTCACGATTGTCTGCGCCGCCGACATTGATGACAACTTTTCCAGCGAGTAGGGGGGCGATCCCGTTAGAACCGTCGCCTTTGCTCGTATAAGCGATGCCGTCGCCGTCATCATCCTCGCGAATGAATCCGGTATAGATTTCACCGGTTCGCTCGGATTCCGACTGCATGGAGCCACTCTGATCGACAGTCTGCACCCACCAGCGCGAGAAGCGTTCAATCTGCGCATCGGTTCGGTGCGCCGGCGTCGCAAAGATCATCTCTCGCATAGCTGCGAGAGCGATGCCGACCCCGTAGGGTTCAACCACAACAGTGTCGTCGCCGAGCTGAGTGCGATAGACGCCGAATTCTTCAACCCAGTATTCGCTGTTGAGGAGGTTGAAGGTCTTGCGCGCCGCTGCCAGAAAGTCTTCGTCCTCGGTTAGATAATAGGCCGCCAAAAGCGCTCTAATGCCAGCCCAGTTGGGCGCGCTCAGATTGTTATCGCCAATCGATTGTCCGTCAACTGTATAAGACTCATTGAAAGATCCATCGGTATTTTGCACTTCGAGAAGGAAGCGGCCATTGCGCTCAACAATTTTCTGCGCGCGCCGGCTCGTCTTGGAATATTTCTCGAGAAGCTCCCAAGTTTGCGCCATATCTTGCAAGGCGACGATTGCCATCGTCATGTCGCGCATCGTTATTTGCGCGCCAGTTCCATTTTTAGGCGTCCATTCGGATACCAGAATGCCGTCCTTCAGGTGCATAGCCTCGATATTCTTGAAAACAGCGTTGGTTAGCGATTCCGCGACCAGCCCCATCTCTTTTTCGATGAACCCCCCGTCAACCGGCGGATTGTCTGTAAACACCATCGGGCGGCGCATTGCGGTCATGGCATAGGTGCTAGATCCCCAAATCCAGGACGCCTGGTCCCAGAGCTGGCTTGACTTGTCCTTGAGGCTCATCGACCAGAGGCGTTCCGGGATGTCGCCGACCCATAAAATGTTGGGTTCGATCTCATGGGGAATATAGCGCAGCCCTTGAGCCGGATCGTATTCGGCCGGATTGATGCCCATCAGCTTTTTGCCATCGGTGAACATCGACGATTTGACTTCGAGGATGGTGTTGGTCGCCGCCATCGTCAGACCCCAGCCGCGCATCCCTTCTTCGGCGTCATTACCCAGCATCGACACTTCAGTGCCGAGCGATACCGGCGATACCTCGTTATGCTCTGAGTGGAAAAAATAGTCCGACCACTGCATGCGCCGCTTCACAAATTGACCGATCGCGCCGAGATCGAAGGTCGTATTCATTTTGTCGGGATCGAAGCGTTGGGTGTAATCGTTCATATAAACGTTTGGTTGTCCCCAGCCACCCTTCTTATCGCTCATGGGGTCTTCGAAGCTGTCGGTATTGTCGAGCTTGCCTGTGAAATGAGGGTCAACCGACTTGTACTGGACGTAACTGACCTGAATGTCGTCAAAAACTCGCGGGAAGCCGGTCCGTTGATAAACCATCGGCAAGTACAGGCCGAGCATGATGTCTTTGTTGGAGAAGGTGCGCTCGCCGCGGTCGCGCTGGATCTTGTTATAGGACGAGTGACGCAGGGCCTGCATCGTCCAGTAAGGCGCATGCACCATATGGACGCCGGCGTGTCCGCGACCGCCGGTGTAATCGAGCAGATAGCGCGCGTAGAAATATATCTCCTTGGAAGTGATCCATTGGAAGCCACGGCGATAGGCGACCGGCACACCGGCTTTGGCGAAGTCGTTGTAGCCCTCCATGCCAATCTTGAAGCCCTCATTGGCCATGAAGGTTGCGTCGTTCGTATAGAATCGCCGGTCCACAACTTTGCTGTCGAGAGGTGATCGATACATGCTGAGGTCGGGCTGTAGCGCGCCGCCCTTGATGTGAACGATCCGGCCGTCCGGCGTGTAGAGTAGATTTTTGGCGATCACGATCGGTGTGATAAATAGACAGCCGCCGAGGATCAGTGCGATCACGCGTTTACGTGTTTTGGTACCTGTCATTGCTCCATGCCTCCGATGCGCGCGCGACCGTCGTACTCATTGATGCGGCCGCTAAAATAAACGTCTTTAAAAAATCACTTCCAGATTGGCCCGCAACACGAATGGCGGTGCTGGACCGAGGTCGGGCTCGATAACCCGAATGAGGCCGGACACGGTCATGCGAATTTGCGGATCCGGGCTGAAGATCAATGAGGGGGCGACCATGCCGGTGAAGCCCCCCGAAAAGGAGGGTCTGTCGACGACGTCGAACACAAAAGCCTCGTCTCCGATCATCCCGCAGCCGCCGACGGCGCCGGCGACGTCGACCGCGTCGCAGACGTGGATTTCCGGTTCCGGAATCTTGCCGGCATAGGAATCGTTTTGCTTATCGAACCCGACAAAGGTCAGATCCATGGCCACAAAATCTTTGTAGATCGGCTTGACGAAGGATGCGAAATACGTGGTCGTGTCACCAAAATCGATACCGTCTTCTTCCTGTACGAATTTATGGATCACGCCGATATGCCCGGCGCTGCGGCCCAGGAAGCTGTTGGGAGCGAACTGTCGAGTGAGGAATCCGCCGGTCAGGAAGCTAAAGTCGCCGGTGCCCGGCTGCAGGGTTGAAGGCAGGCGTCCATCGGCTGAGAAGCGACCAAAAATGCCGTCATTGAATGGAAAATCACCAATGAAGGCGTTGTCGAAATTCGCGCCGCCCGGAGCGAATGACAACGGCCCGGCAGACGGCGCGCCGAAAGCCCCGCCGTCGCCCATGGCCGGTCCATCACATAGCGCTCGATTGCCGAGATTGAAATTGTGAAAGAAGCATCTGGGATCGCCCCACACGCCCATATCCACATTCGCCTTCATGACCGCATCGAAACCCTGCGCCGCGATCGTGTTCGGAGGTTGCGGCCGTTTCGTCGTGACCCGTCCGTTCGAGCCAAAGGTCTCGTCATTGGCGCCGGTCGGAAAGAAGACGGCGCCGACAACGGCGAGGCCGAACGGATGATTGCCCTGATCCCACACTTTTTTCTTGAGGAACACGCCGACGTCGCCGATCTCCTGCGTGCTGCCTGCGTTCTCTATGCTAATGAATTGTTGACCATTGGGATGAATGAAACCGTCAACGCTTGAACTCAGATAAGGCACGTTAACGCGGAGCGTGAAACCGTGAAGATACTTTCTGTTCAGGTCGAAACCATAGAGAAAATCAAAATCGGTCAGATTGCGCTCGACTGTGGAATCTCCGAAGACGGCGAGGTTGGGAGATCCATTGCGAAAGAAGTCGTCGCCCTCGATACGCGTGTAACGGTGGGTTAGTCCGACCGACACGGCGCCGGGGGGGAGAACGAAGGCATGCTGCGTAAAGGCAGGGCGCAAAAGCGGCGGAATAAAGGTCAGGATTTGCGTCTTGATCTGATTGCGCTCGAAGGCTTTTTGCTCTTCGCCTCCCAGCACGCCTTGCTCCGTACCCAATTCTAAATAGCGATCCGCTGCTGTGGGTTTATCTTTGTCCACATCTTCTTGAGCTTGGGCGCCGCCGCCCGCTGCAATCGAAAGAAGAAAAGCAAGACTTGCTCCGCTCCGGAGGAAATATTTCATACCAAAGCCCCCTTTTGGGAAAATTATTAACCAAAATCTATTTCGTCATACGCAACTGGCGTGCCAGACGCTCACGAACTCGTGATATCGTCTTGTGTTTTGTTTTTGTTGATAGATTTTGAAATCTGCAAGATTCTCCGTACTGACGATGCTGATTGGAGGTGAACAAAATTATCAATTTTTCGAATTCATTGAACGAATGATTCAACCTCCCGCCATCGAGCTGGGCGCGTCACTTTCGGCGACGAGCCCGACGAATGACAACCAAACCTGTTCCAAACACTAGGAATGCAATGAATAACGGCAGACCACGAGTTTTCATTGGGTCTTCCGGAGCGGGCAAGACCAACCAGTACCAGGGCGTCAGGGTGTGTTTGGAGGCGATTTCCCCATTGCTGCCATTCCAGTTGGCGAACGAAATCGGAATGAATTCACCTTCATTAAAGGAAACATCGCGCGGATCTTCAGCCTGACGGCTGCGCGACATCATGACGCGCCAGCGGCCATACTGCCATTCTCCACTTGCGGTTACGGATTGATCATCGCTGCGCGGATGAAGCCTTTGATCGTCGCCGACACCATCTAAAATCGTGATCTTCGGCTCGATAACAGGATCTGCGCTACCGGCGTTCCAGTACCAGATGGCAGTTGGATGCGACTTATCACCATGTCGGAAGAATGGCTTTTCGACCGTTGGTCCAGTCTGGAATGAACCCGCCGTGGGAAGCTGGATGGCCAGAGCATCGGAGAAGAGTTGCAAAGTACGGTCTTGCGTCGCCAGCGCATCCGCGTCGCCCGGCCGACTGAGCGTGCGGTCGTCTAACTCCAGCAGGATAGCGATGTCATCATCATTGTAGAGCAATCGCACTGTCAGAGCGTCGGAGAGCGGCTTGAAAAGCCTTTCCCCTTTCATGATGTTGGCGAGAAGCATCAGCGTTGTCGGTTTTGCGGAGGCCCAGACCTCGTCATTGACGTTATCGGGGAGGGGGCCATCGATTCTGACACCCTGAATCGTTCGTTCACGGCTAACTGGAGTTGTGTAGTTTCGTAGCGTGTAGACATAGTTGGCGATATGCCAACGGTCCTCTTCGTCGATCTTATCCTCATGAGCTGGCATTGGCGTGCCTGGAATGCCGACCGATAGCCGTGTGAAAATATTGCGGATTGTCCCTTCGGTATCTTCGGCAATTTCCGTGACACGCCAGGTCCATGGTTTGGTGAGGTCGCGCGGCCAGATGCGGTTTCCCCATTCGTCTTTGAGTCGCTTATCGACGGATGGGTTGCCTCGACCATCCGTTCCGTGACAGATCGAACAAGTTTTTTCAAATAGATTTTTCCCCAATGCAACAGAGTCTTCCGTAAACGGAACGGGATTTTCGGCCGTACTCCGTTCGATAACGCTAAGGGGTTTGTTCTTGTAGCGTCCTTCGTCGTCGAAATCGGCATCAGGCGCGTCCGCAGGCGCCCATGTCCCGACGAGGTCAAACCCCTTGACGACCTTGATTAGTTCCCGGATTTGAGCGTCGCTTAGAACGCTTTCCCATGCCGGCATCGCGGTTCCTGGCAGACCCGTTTTGATGGTGTGAAAGAGATCCTCGTCAGAAGGGGGATTCGTTTTGAACGGGGACGTTTTATATTTGAACATCCCGATTGTGAAATCACGAGGCGCCGGATACACAAATTCGGCGGCGGGTCCGTCACCCGCCCCATCTTCACCGTGGCATACGGCGCAATGCAGTTCGTAAAGATCGCGACCGTGCAGGTTTTGGCGTTCATTCTCGATCGTGTCTTTCATTGACGTCACCGCTTTGGAGACGTCTTGATTCCACATTCTCGGCACTTGCCCCACATGGTCGTAAAGGAAGGTGATGACGCTCCAAACTTCTTCCTCGCTCAACACGTCTTTCCAAACGGGCATTGCTGAGTTCCATGGAGCGCCTTCTTTTGGCAACCCAGGACCGCCGGTGGTGATGCGCCAGAACAAATAGGCTTCTTGCAACTGCGCGATCGTTCCGACATCACGGAAATTAGCGGGTGGCGGATTCAGCCCTGGCGCAAATATACCGTGCCCATCGAGAAGGTCGCCATGGCAGAAAAAACAATTTGTATAATAGATATCAGATCCCTTCTCCACGGTCCGTTGATAATTTGTGGCGGCGGCGTCTGGGTCCGTTTTGAATGTTTCGAGGATTTCGTTGCGGAGGGGGTTTTCCAACGAAGTGAGATCGAAGGTCTTGTCATAGGCCTGCAATTGGCGTGGAGGGGCCGGGTGGACCTGTCGCAATTCGACCGGCGCAATGAGGGATTGTTTGACAACAGAGAATGCAATCAACCCCGCTAGACCCGTCGCTAATCCAAGGAACGCCCACCGAATTGGCCATTTTCCCTTGTCCTCGAGTGTGGATTTGATCGGCGCTTTGAACTCAGCCCACCTGCTGTCGTCGAATGAATAAAAGAGCAACACACCCACTGCGATGATGATCATATACTGGGCGAGTACGGATTTTGGCATGACTGGAGGAAAGGCATTGTCGAGAATAAGATAAGCAACGACAAGAACGAGTACGGCCTGCAGTAGGGCGGGTATTTTGAATCTCTTCATGGCGCCTTCAACCGTTCTGGCTTTCGAGAAATTTCACGATGGCCTCGAGTTCTTTGATCGTCAGTTCATCTACGAAGTAATCGGGCATCATCGGCTCGTAACCATCGGCAATCACCGACATCGGATCGATGATGCTCTGGCGGATCTGTTCAGTGGTCAGGCGCGCCCCCACAGTTCTAAGATCGGGACCGATATCCACCTCGCTGTCGAGAATGCTGTGGCAGGCTGTGCAACCGTAATTCATCAAAAGGTCTGCGGCGGTCGCCGTCTCGCCAGAAACCGCAGGCTCAGCGGCGGAATCATTTGCAGGTTCCGGCGCCGGTTCGAGCCGGGCGGTCGGCAGAGCGACTGTCACATCGTGCCCGTCCTTGGATTCAAGAAACGCAATGATTGCGTCCATTTCCATCTGAGATAGCTGAATCGGCGCTTGGTTGACCGGTGGCATGGGCGATATCTGGTCATCGGTGCCTTTCTTGCCAAAGCCCGGCACGACATAGGCGCTTGGTTCCGTCATCGATTCCCGAATATAGCTGGCAGCATCGACCGCATCTCCTTCATAGCCCTCAGCGGAGATCCGCGATGCAGAGGTGTCGACGACGTTTAAGGCCAGGAGGTCAGGCGCCCGCCCCATATTGTTGTGACATAACGCGCAAGTCCCTTTTCCTGTGAAAAGCTTTTCTCCCAATCGGGTGAAATCCGCCATCGTCAGTGAGCTGACGTCGATTGTTGTTTCCTCCGGCGGCTCGCCCTGCACTTGCGGCAAAAGGTTAGCGACCCCGGTGAAGACCAGAGTGAGGAGAAGGCTGAACCCCGCGACTTTTCCCAACACCCGCATCAGCTTTGCTCAACATATGGTTTGCGTGTCTCGCCGAGCGACGCAAGCCAGAAAATGAATAGCACCATGAGTAAGAATAGCACTGTCACGATTGTCATCATGTTGCCCGCATAACCGATCGTCGGAATAAAATTATCAGGTGAGGCGTCCTTAAGAACACCATAAACGTGCCAGTGTCCGCGGACAGATGACCGGACATACCCCATCAACGCCATCAACCAGGTGAATGCTACCGGCAAAGCAAACAATGCGTATTGCGAGCGTTCGCTAACTTGCCCCCAACGTGAGGGTAAAATCTTTGCGTTCCGATACATGAAAGAGTCGAGGATGACGCCGCTGATGATGACGAACAGTGTCGAGACCACCTGGATCACGCTCGCTCCCACTTTGTAAACCGTGTTGGTGAAGTAGCCGTAATAAACGCCAGCGAAAATAACGTTGATAATCGCCACCAGATAGATCGCTGTCATCAAGGCGTTGCCTGATTTTTCCCACGACACCGTCGCCACCTTGTCTGACCGCCTATAGAGCTGAAAAGAGAGGAAGGTGCAGATGAGCATCAAGTTCACGGCGATGTTCTTGGCGGGCATGATGCCTAGCGGTCCGAGAATATGATGGTGGCTGCCGCCGAGTGTGGCGATTTCGTCGGAAGACAAAATGAGCGTGTGCGGAGTGACCCAGACCAGAAAGCCCAGAACCAACACTCCCGCGATGTATTTGATAATCCAGTCGTATCGCTTCGAACCTTCCGAGCGCGACATGCCCGACCACAGATAATAATTGGCGGCCAGCAAAATTGTACCGATCAAAACCGCCTGAACGATGAATAGCCAGGCGAGAATTCCGCCCATCGCGGTGATCCCCATCTGCTGTGAATACGCGTAAATTTCGGCCATCAACCAATACCCAGCGAAGGGCAGAGGCAGGAGCGCCAGAACAGCAATGAAATTGGCTGTGTAGCCCATCCAGTCGTAATGGGCTTTGTCCGCCTTCGTCGTTGAACTTAAAAATTTAAAAGCCGCATAAGCGCCCACCATTGCCCCGCCGAAGGCGATGTTGGCGATGAACCGATGCAAATTGAGCGGGTTCCACAAGGGGCCCCTCATGATTTCCCAGATTCCGCCGGTCACGACACCAGCCTCGGTGACGCCGCTCGGCGCCATGGTGAAGGTGGCCCAGGAATTGGCGATGAAAAGCAAGCTCGTCCCAACGGCGTTGAGCAGTAGACCGAGCGTTAAATGGAGCCATTTGCCGTTGCCTGAGCTGAGGCGGCGCCAACTGTAGTAATAGATGTAAAGTAGCGTGCTCTCGGCAAAGAAAAGACCTGCATAGACTAACACCTGCGATCCAAAAACGCGCATTAAGAAGGCCATGAATCCGGGATAGAGAAGGAAGAGAACAAAAGACAGCGTGCCGCCTAAAAGCGCCGTTATGGAATAGGCGGTCAGGCTGATCTTCATGAACTCGTGCGCCATGTCGTCATATCGTCGATCGTGAGTGGTTTGCCCGATCCATTCGATGACGACGACAAAGAGTGGTACAGCGAGAACAAAGGCTGCGAAGAACAGATGCAGTTGCGCCACCACCCATACGACCGATCGACTACTAACACCAATGTTCGGATAATCTCTCGGGCCAAGCTTCGGGGCGCCGACACTTTCCTCTGTCACCGGAGGTGAGGTCAGATCTTGATCTGTGATGCCGGACGAGATCAACGTATCACTCGCCTGAGCCTCGACAGACCCCGCAGCCACTGCGGCTAGCAGAAAAATTGCAAGCACAGCCCAAAACCGAAGACCGGGACGTGTCAAGCCTGTGCGCCACGTTGGCATTAATTTCTCCTTGAACATCATCATCAAGCTGGTTGTAAGATCCAGTTGAGTGGCAATCCCTGGCCTGCCATTATCGCTTGATCAATCGCGTAGAAAACTGCGGCGGTGGCCGTCAAGACAACGATCCAGATTATCAGTGAGCGACGCTCCTTCATGGCCTATCATATCCCTTAGCTGGTTACGTTACGTGCGGAGCCACGCCGTGCGGGAAGATTGTCAGCCACCAGAAGAAGGCCATAACTGCTATCAGCGCGCCGCCGAACAGCCATGGACCGGTGCGGTCTCCCTTAACATTTGGCTCATCCGCTCGATCTTCCGACCCATGCGATGATCTTTCCATTTCCGGCGGCATAGCGGCTCCCTTTTCAATTTCTAACTGGGTATTCGATCAAATTTCAGCGATCGATCGAGCTTCCTCTTTTTTACCCCGCCAACGCTCTGTAAACGGCCGACATATCTGCATTGACCAGCTTGGATCGCGGTGGTTGAGACGGTTTTCCGGCGATGTTGAGCGATCTATTAGCAACTTCCAGGCCAGATGATTGATAAGCGAAAATTGATGATTTTGATGCGTTCGAGCGCCGTCGCTATTGAATGCAATTGAATGAATTATTCAATTTCTGGGTAGGGCGTCGATACATTGAACGAACTATTCCCACACGACACTTTGCGCCTTGTTCCAACTGGCGGATAAAACCTTGAGTCTGGAGCGCCAGGATGCGGCGGCAGAGGCAATGTTGGGTTGGCACGATTACTGCTCAAAGAGCCATGAAAAAAGAGCCGTGAAGACTGATCTAAGAGCGCCGACCTGCCAAACAAGCCAAGAGAATTCGACTTCACAATGTTCGGCGCAAAGCCGGTAAGAGTTTTCGTTTCCTCGTTAGAAGAACCAAACATGAGCCAAATAGCCGAGAGTCAAATTGAACAACGACGCTCAACGTGGCGTAACAAACTCTTTGATCTTTTTATCCTTTCGGGCCTGACAATGAATCTCATCGTTATTGGATGGCTCGTTGGATACTGGGTCCTGCACATATGATGGCTGCTGAAATCCGAATTCGAAATAAAAGTGAGACCTAAGCGATGGCTCAACCTTTAGAGAACGAAGCAAGTGCCCTTGGAAAAGATGAGAAGGGCGGAAAACTCGACCTTCCCTCATATGCTTCGGTCTTGGTCGCCGTCGATGCTTCTGACCACGCCAATCGAGCGACCGTAGAGGCGGCGGCGATTGCCAAGGCATTTGACGCTCGCATGACGGCGACTCACGTCTATGCAGCGAAACTTCATGATCTGCGGTTTCGGCAGATGGAGGGTGGGCTTCCCGAACAGTTCCGCGAGGAGAGCGAATTGGAGCGTCAACGGGATGTCCATGACGATCTTATCACCCGCGGACTCTCGATCATCACGGACTCTTATCTCGATCACGCCGCGCGTGTCTGTGAGCAAACCGGGGTCAACTTTGAGCGTCGGTCACTCGAAGGCAAGAATTATCGAGCTTTGGTCGCAGAGACGAACTCAGGTGATTATGATCTTTTAATCATCGGCTCTTTAGGGTTGGGTGCGGTGCCTGGAAATACACTGGGGTCAGTCTGCGATCGAGTGGCGCGCCGAACTAATATCGACACACTGGTGATCAAAGATACGATCCGTCCGCTCGCCGATGGACCGATCGTTGTCGCCATTGACGGATCGTCTCGTGCTTATGGCGGTCTCATGACAGCGCTTGCTCTGGCTGAATGCTGGCGTGTTCCAGTCGAGGTGATTGCCGCCTTCGATCCCTATTATCATTATGTCGCCTTCAACCGTATCGCCGGCGTGTTGTCCGAAGAAGCGGGCAAGGTGTTTCGCTTTGAAGAGCAAGAACAGCTGCACGAGGAGATCATCGATTCCGGTCTCGCCAAAATCTATCAGGGCCATCTGAGCGTCGCCCGCCAGATTGCCGACGAGTATGACGTCCAATTGAAGACGACGCTTCTCGATGGCAAACCGCATGCCGCCATCGAAAAATATCTCACTAGGGCGAAACCTTCCCTCCTCGTGGTCGGTAAGGTGGGCATCCATGCTGATCCCGATCTCGACATCGGCGGTACGACAGAAAATTTGTTGCGCAATGCCGCCTGCTCGATTCTGCTCAGTCAACGCGAACATAAGCCCCGCATCGACCTGATCGCGGCCGAAACCATTTCCTGGACCAAAGAGGCCGAACAAAGAATGGAAGCCGTGCCTTCTTTCGTTTCTTCGATGGCGAGAATGGCGATCTTGCGCTACGCGCAGGATAAAGGGCACACCGTGATCACCGAGCGGATCGTTGAGGAAGCCACCGCCAAGTTGATGCCGCACCGCGCCGAAGAGACCATGCGCCAGATCGTCGAAGCCCACGATGATGGCAAACTTGATTCACTAAATCCCGAGATCGAGACGCCAGGCTGGTCGGATGAAGCGATTGGGCTCTTATCGGAAATCGAGAGCTCTTCGACACGGGACAATGTCGCCAAGCGAGCTGAGAAGAAGGCGCGCCAGCAAGGTCAGCCCATTGTCCTCGTGGCGCATGTTATGGACTTTCTAGAATCCTCTTATGTTGAAGTGGCGCCGTTGCATTGGACGGCTCCGGCGCTCGCACGCCTCATGAAAGTCCCCGCTGGTATAATGCGCGACGGCGTGAAGGCGCGGGTTGAGGACTATGCGCGGCGCGAAGACCTGCACGAGATTACTCTCCACATCACCGAAATCGGATTGACCGAAGCGCGCAGTGAGATGGAAACGATGGCGGCGGGCAGCGCTTCGCAGTCAGCGACTGGAAGTTTTCCACAGAAAGCAAGTAAATGTCCGTTTGCGGATAGTGTGCAAAATGACGAATTATCTGTGCCGCCCCCTGACGCTAATTTCGGCTCTGAATGGACCCCAGAAGCTAAAGCCCGCCTCAACGCCGTGCCGGTCGGATTCTGTAGAGACATGGTGGTGAAGGCGGCGGAAACCATAGGCGGCGTCAACGGCCTTTCGGAAATCGATTCCGAGTTTGTTAAGCAATTGCTTCGCACATTCCGAACTGGGGCGGAGGGCGTAAGCGAGGCTCTGCCTTGGGATGCAGATGCGAGGATTCGAGTCTCCCGAGCCCCGAAGATGGTCCGCGGTATGTTGATTCGTGAGATCGAAAATTGGACCCGGCGTCACGGGCGCGACAGCGTCGATGAAGCGGCGGTGGACTCAGTCAAGGATCAATGGATGAAGCGCGGATTTTTTCATCTCGACCCCAGCGATCCGAGGAGCGGGCTCTAACCGACTTGACGCAACGAATGAAAGGCGGCCGGTCGATGAACACATTGCTGTTACTGGCGATCAACCTGACACGACGTTGCAATCTGGCGTGTACGCACTGTTATCTGGATGCGGAGACGCTGAGCCGCGCTGCTCCAGACGAGTTGACGACGCAAGAAGTTTGCGACTTACTCGATGCGATCGCAAAGCGTGGTGATGAGACCATGGTCGTGCTGACCGGTGGCGAACCCCTCGTGCGCGCCGATCTGGAAACCCTAATTGGTCACGGCGCCAGACGCGGACTTGCCGTCGTCGTAGGAACCAACGGAACCCTCTTGACCGAGCGGCGTGTCTTGTCACTGAAGAAGGCTGGCGCGCTCGGCGTTGGCATCAGCCTCGACTCGCTCGACGCAGAAATTCACGACGACTTCAGGGGTAAGCCAGGGGCTTGGGAGAGAACCATGAGCGGGATCGAGGCCTGTCGTCGCCATGATCTGTCGTTTCAGATCCACTTCACGGTTACAGAGCGCACGGTCGGCGAGATTGATGCTATAATTGAATTCTCCAGGGGCGTCGGCGCCCGCGTGCTCAATGTCTTCTTCCTAATTTGTACCGGGCGCGCTGAGTCGATTTCCGACCTTGCACCGAAGCGCTACGAGGAAGTGCTCAGGCAGCTGATCGAGGCTCAAGAACACAACCCCGACCTCATCATTCGGCCGCGATGTGCGCCGCATTCAAAGCGCATCGCCCATCAAAGAGACCCAGACAGCCAGGTCAATCAAATTAGCGGCAGGGACGGTGATGGTTGTATCGCTGCAACGCATTACTGCCGCATTACAGCAACGGGGGGTGTGACCGCATGTCCTTATATCGCCGAAGAGGCCGGTAATATTCGCACACGGCCATTCCTTGAAATCTGGGAACAGGCGCCGGAATTCGGTGCATTGCGCCAGCCGACATTGGAGGGCGCCTGCGGGGTTTGTGAATATAAGTTGTTGTGCGGTGGATGCCGGGCGCGGCCACAGGCAGCGGGTGAGGGTCTGATGGGCGCTGATAATCTGTGCACCTATTCGCCTCGCGGTGCAGCGGTAATCGAACCCTTGGCTGATCAAGTTCTGGCCAAAATCACCTGGAGCACGGACGCCGCCGGGCGGTTGTCGAATGTGCCGTCATTCTTGCGCGGCCTTGTTCGCCGGCGGGCCGAGGCTTATGTCGCGGGTCGTGGAGAATCGCAGGTGACGATCGAACATTTGTCGGAATTGACCGCTCGGCGCTTTGGCGCCGGCGGCCCGCGCAATCCGGGAGCCCGGATATGAGCGATATCGATGTTCTCGTTATCGGCGGCGGCATCTCCGGCCTCGCCACGGCATGGCGCCTTGCACGCCGGGGAATATCCGTAGAAGTCTGGGATCGCGAGAAACGGCCGGGCGGCAAAATCTCAAGCGCTCGTCAGGACGGTTATGTCACCGAGCGGGCGGCCTCCATGGTGATGAATTTCCGGCCAGAGATAACGCACTTTCTTGGCGAGTCGGGTGTCGATATTCATAAAGTGCGCTGTACACCAACGAAAAAACGTTATCTCGTCAACGCCGGCAGACTTGGGGCAATCCCGAACACGATCGGCGCCGCCCTCATGCGCGCCCCTTTTAGTCGACGAGGGCGCGCGCGGCTAATGCTCGAACCATTCATCCCTAAGGGCGGCCATGAGAGCGAGACTGTCAGCGCCTTCGTTCGCCGGCGTTTCGGGAACGAACTTTTGGAAGGTGCGATGGATTCGTTCGTAGCCGGAACGCTTGCCTCTGATCCGGACCATGCCTGCGCTCGGGCTGTGCTTCCGCGCCTGACGGCGCTCGAAAATCGCTACGGCAGTATAGCGCTTGGCGTCATTGCGAAAAAACTTTTGCGGCGTCGCTCGGCGATGCCCAACGAGGCCTTCTCTTTCGCTGGAGGAATGGGCACACTGGTTGAGTCTTTGGCGGCGATTCCCGGCGTCGGTTTCCGGCCAGGTAGAACCGTTACGAAGCTGATTCGTGAGCAAAATGGCTGGCGGGTCGAAGCCAGCTCTTCGGATGGTGATATCGCATTCAGTGCACGAACTGTCGTTTTATGCACGCCGGCCAAAGTCGCGGCGCGATTAGTCGGGTCCGTCGATGCGGACCTGCAAGGAATGTTGGCCGGCATCGATTATGCGCCGCTCTCCGTTGTTCATTTAGGGTTTTCCAAATCGGACATTCGTCATCCGCTTGATGGCGCCGGTTTTTTGGCGCCGCGAAGGGAAGGGTTGGCCATCAACGGCTGTCTCTGGCCGAGTTCGCTGTTTTCTGGTCGCGCGCCCGCGGGTAGAGTATTGTTGAGTTGTTATCTCGGGGGCGCGCGAAACCCAGCGGCGGCGTCCTGGGACGATCGTAGGAGTATCGACGCAGTTCTGTCTTCTATCGTCCCCTTGCTCGACATCCGCGGAACCTCTGAAACGGTTCGCATCGACCGCCATCGGGAAGCTCTGCCCCTCTATCACGGCCGTTACCTCGCTCATATGCGGGACATTGATCGACGGCTGGCGGATCATCCGGGTCTCCACCTTGAGGCCAATTACAAAGGAGGCGTCTCTGTCCGGGATCGCATCCTATGCGCCTACAAGGCTGCGGACCGAATTGAGGCCGATCTCGGAACGTCGGCGAAAAGCACATGTTATCGTTTGGCGCCGGGTGACAGTCGATATTCAACATTCACCGGCAGTGCACATGCTGTATTTATGGATGGAGCTTGAGGCTATCATGTCGGAAGCTGGACCCGATAGAGTGCAAGAAGATTACTCACCGTCTGTGCGATTTAAGCCGTTACGGGTGATTATCGCTGTATTGGCCGCTACGCTTGCGGTGTCTGCTTACGCGAACTGGTATTCAGAGGAGGTATCGCTGCCGCGATATTGCGAGGATCCGGAGCAAAGCCTTCGCCTCTTGGAGAGCGTTATGACACAAGAACGCCCAGCGGGTGAGGAGAGTCGGCGACCTTATTTGATCGCCGCGAAACTTTTGTATCTGATCCCGCAAGAGGAGAGTGAATCTCTTTCCGCCTATCAAGCACGCCTCCGTCAAGAACTGGTCAGCCGATGCCAATGAACCCTATGAGCGACGCCAATAAAGAGTCCCCTTGGGCGAATGTGACCATGTTCGCCATGATCATCGGGATCGCGGTGATGATGCTTATGGGCGGGATGGCGGCGCATCTTTGGTGGACCGCTGGTGCGGCGACGCCTTCTGGTGACAGACCCGATGCCTTATTCAACGCCCTCAAACGGTTCGCCCCATTTTACGGCTTTACATTGATCTTGGTAGTAGCGCTGTCCGGTATGCTGGCGCATGCGATAGTCAAATGCTCTGAGGCGGAAAGCCGTATTGCCTTTGAGCGTCGCTTCCGAGAAACCCTCGGCGGCATCGGGTTGATGACCTTGGGCCTGGATGCGCAGGGCAAGATCACCGATTGCAACGACGTTTTTCTCCGTCTCGTCGGCCAAGGCATGAATGAGGTCTTCGGGTGCGACTGGATCGAATCCTTCGTCCCTGCCGTTGAACAACTCGAAACCAAGGCGGCGTTCTTGAAGGCGGCGTCGGGGCCGGCCCCGCATAAACATTATCAGTGCAAGATCGAGACCCGGTTGGGTCGCGAGCACATTATCTCCTGGGGCGTTTGGTCATTGCACGATCCGCTGAAAAAAACGGTCGGCTACACCTGTATCGGTCAGGATATTACAGAAGCCGACGAAATGAAGGAGCAATTGCGCAAGCTTTCCCACGCAGTAGAGCAAAGCCCGAGTGTGGTGATGATCGTCAATCTCGAGCAAAAGATCGAATATGTGAACCCCAAATTCACAGAGGCGACCGGTTACACTCTCGAGGAAATGCGCGGGAAGAACCCCCGTGTCCTGAAATCTGGGGAAACCAGCGCCGACGAATACAAGAATCTTTGGTCCACCGTCAAAGCAGGCGGTGAATGGCGCGGAGTGTTTCACAATCGTAAAAAGAGCGGCGAGTTGTTTTGGGAATCGGCGGTGATCTCGGCGCTGCGCGATGCTGACGGAGAAATCACCCACTTTATTGCTGTCAAGGAAGACATCACGGAACGTGTGCGGCTGGAACACGAAGTTGCCGAGCGCAATCGCGAAATAGCCAAAAACCAGACCATGGCGGCAATCGGAAAAGTTGCGACGATGCTGGCGCACGACCTGCGTAATCCCTTGTCGTCGGTCAAGATGGGGTTGCAAATGTTATCCAAGAAACCGTCGCCCGAATGGGGCGAGGCCGAACAGGAACTACAGCAAATTGCGCTCCAGCAACTTCAATATACTGAGGAAATTTTGCAAAACCTGTTGAGTTATTCCCGTCCCGACGCCCTTCGGCTGGAGTGGCTCAACATCGGCAAGCTTCTCGACGTCGCCGTCTTCATCGCACATCGCGAGGTCGATGGACGTCTGGTCAAGATCACCACCTGTCATCAGCACGGATTGCCGACGCTTTACGGAGACCCCGGAAAATTGAAACAAATGTTTTCGAACATCATCAACAATGCGGTCGAGGCGACCAAAGATGTTGTCGGGCGCAAGCCGGAAGTCTTGATTTCGACCAATGTTGAGGTGATCGACGATGCGCCATGGATATTGGTGGAGATCAGCGATAATGGTGTCGGCATCGAATCGGGGACAAGTGACCAGCTGTTCGAGCCGTTCTTCACGACGCGGGCGAAGGGCACTGGCCTTGGCCTCGCAATTGTCAAACGCATCGTCGATCAGCACCGCGGCTCTGTGCGTATGCAACGCGGATCACAATGTGGCACCGCAGTACGGATTCTGCTGCCGACGACCGCCGTTTTAGAAGACGTGGATCAGGGGTCCTCTGCGGTTGAACAATCGAGCCCTCCAATATTAGCGTCAATGGAATCGCATCATGATGGTGATATGTCATGAGCAGGATACTGATCATTGACGACGACCACGCGAGTTGCCGCACCTTGGAGCTCCATTTTCGAAGCCAAGGGCATGACATTCATCTCGCGCACAACATGGAGCAGGGTTTCGTAAAGATCGAAGGTACTAAGCCGGAACTCATCATCCTCGATATCCGAATGCCTGGGATGGACGGCCTGGAAGGATTGCCGCATATCAATGAAATGGCGCCCGACACGCCGGTTATTATGATTACGGCCTTTCATGACATGGAAAGCACGATCCAGGCGATGAAGCGGGGCGCCTGCGATTACATACAAAAGCCGATTGATATAAACGAGCTCAACGCTGCTGTAAGCATGGCGTTGACTCGGTTGAAGCTATCGGACTCAGAGCTCGCCGCTGGTGAGGTCCGTGGAACTGTGTCCGCTTCTAGCAGCATGGTCGGTAGTAGCCGATCGATGAAGGAAATTTACAAGATCATCGGTGTGATCGCCCCAAAACCACTGACCGTTCTGATCGAAGGTGAAAGTGGGACGGGTAAGGAACTGGTGACGCGCGCGATTCATGACGCCAGCGCCAATGCATCGGGCCCATTCGTCGCCGTCAATTGCGCGGCGCTGGTCGAGACGTTGATCGAGTCCGATTTATTCGGGCACGAAAAGGGAGCGTTCACGGGCGCAGTGCGTCGCCAGCCCGGCAAGCTCGCCATGGCCAATAATGGAACCATCTTTCTTGATGAGGTTGGTGAGCTCTCCCCAAAAATTCAGGCGAAACTTCTACGTATTCTTCAGGAACGGGAATATGTTCCGGTCGGCGGGACACAGGTTTGTTATACCAACGCCCGGGTCGTCGCTGCGACCAATGTCGACCTGCTGGAACAAGTTCGTCTCGGTAAGTTTCGCGAGGACCTTTACTACCGACTTCAAGTTGTGACTATACGCCTCCCGCCCTTGCGCGAGCGAATAGAAGATATCCCTGAGCTTGTTCAAGCATTGCTTGTACGGGTTAATCAGGAATTGCGCTGTAAGGTCGGCGGTGTATCAAACGGTGTGATCGATGCTTTCTATGCTCATCAATGGCCAGGAAATGTCCGTGAGCTGGAGAATGTGTTGATGAAGGCAGTCGCTCTTTGTTCTGGTGAAATTATCACCGAGGAGCTGATTCCCGAATATATGCGGCGGCGCGAACCGGTATCGAAAAGCCTCGGAAAACCCGTGGCCCAATTGTCGTTGAAGGAAGCGGATGTTCAACATGTCGCGCGGATATTGGAGTCGACCAACTGGCACCGAGGACGAGCCTGTGAGATCTTGGGAATCTCGCGCCCTCGCTTACGTCGGATAATGGTCGAGGCGGGTCTAGATGTGCCCCCCCATGTCACCGCCGAAGATGACGACGCCTGAAAAACGCAATCTTGGCGTTTTATGTATGCGAGTTTTTGTGTCAGTTGATTCTTTACGCGATGCCTTTATGTCGGGCTCCATGGTTCCAACGATACGTTGCTATGGTTTTTAACAGATAGTCGATATTCACAGGCTTGACGATATAACCGTTGGCGCCGGCATTGAGATATTCTTCACGTGCGCCCTTCATTGCATTTGCAGTAAGAACAATAACCGGCACGTCTTTATACGCTTCTTTTGATTGGCGGATGTGTCTTAACGCAACATCGCCGGACATCACCGGCATTTGAATATCCATCAACACAAGGTCGAAATGGTTTTTCTTTAATTGTTCGAGCGCCTGTTCGCCATTTTCGGCCATCGTCACCAGATATCCCTGCGGCTCAAGCGCCGCCTTCAAAACCATTCGGTTCACCAAGTTATCCTCGGCGACAAGGATGTTGCAGGGAGAAAAATCGCCATCGTCTTGATCCGGCGCCTCTGGCGCAACTGAATCCGACGTTGCTTTTGCCGCCGTTCGGCGTAAAGGAATTTCAAACCAGAAAGTCGATCCGCGTCCTGGCGTGCTGTCGACGCAAAGTTCGCCGCCGGCGAGCTGCACGATATCGCGCGATATCGCCAGGCCAAGTCCCGTGCCGCTGTGCTTGCGGGTTGAGGAGTTGTCGGTCTGGCTAAATCGATCGAAAATAACAGCGCATTGGTCCTGTGAAAGACCTGATCCGGTATCGCTAACACTAAAGCGCATGCGATCATCCTCAAACTGGCGGACCGAAATTTTAACGCCGCCATCATCGGTGAATTTGACCGCGTTTCCGGCGAGATTCGTCAAGACCTGACGCAGCCGGTTGATATCGCCAAGATATCGACCCGACAGGGACGCATCGATATCCGAGGACAGATTAATGTTCTTTTGCGCAGCGACGCCCGCAACCGTATCGATTGCCGATTGAACGAGCGCGGTAATTTCGAAAGGCTCTTCGTCGAGTTCAAAAAGCCCCGCTTCGATTTTTGAAAGATCCAGAACGTTATTAATTAGTGAAAGAAGCGCCGTTCCCGAGGACATAATCGTTTCGGCAAACTCCCGCTGCTTCTCGTCAAGATCGGTGTTCATGAGAAGCTGCGCCATACCGAGAACGCCATTGAGCGGCGTGCGGATTTCATGACTCGTATTGGCGAGAAACTGAGATTTTGCGTGATTGGCTTCCTCGGCCCGTTTCTGGCTTTCCACCAGATCGTTGATATTGCTGATGCTTATCGCCATACGCTCAGCGACATCTTGTGCATTCCATAACGCCTGCCCGGTTGCGCAAAACCACTGATATTCACCGCTGATCAGACGCATTCTGAGCCGCAGTTCGAACGGTTCTTTTTCTCTCAAATGCCGGTTAAGAGCGTGAAGCGTTTGATTGCGATCATCGGGGTGAATGCATTCGATCAAACCGTAAAGATTGTCCTCAAAGGCGTCTTGCGCATAACCCAGCAAATCTAAAAACTGTTCGGAGTATGTAATCGTTTCCTTTTGAATCTCCCAGTCGAGGAATCCATCCGCCGTTGAGATCATAGCGAGTTCAAAACGGTCTCGTTCAGATTTGAGGTCATGCGTGCGGCTTTGAACGATACGTTCCACGACCCGGCGCCGGTATATCTGGTAACCGACAAACCAGGAGAGCACGCCGAAGACTGTCAATGTCGCCAGTGCGGCGAGCCAGGCTTCGGCGGCGCTGAGTTTAACTTGATGAGTAGGCGTAATGAAAACATGCCAATCATTATTGGCGAAACGAAAATGATATGCGTACTGAAATGGCGCCAGCGTTTCGTCAAATCGTGACGAGGCGTCGTCGCGCGTTATCGAGACATCAAGATCCGCCGCCGCATTTATTCTCGACAGAGCTTTCAGTTTGAGCTCGGGCGAATAGGCAAGACCGATCACAACGCCGAGGAGCGGACGTGATGCCTGCTCGGTGCGATCACGCGCGCCGTGATCACGCACAGGGATCGCCGCCAAGATCGCGCCTGAAGCGGCGCCCAAGGCGCCGGTGTCGAGCACGCGCAGCGAATCAAATGCCGGGTCGGACGCCAGTCGCGCAAGCTCCTCCGCGTTGGTCGCGCGCCATAGGCGCTTCAATTCTTCAGCCTCGGCGGCGCCAGTGTGCGCAAACGCATAGTCAAGTGTAAATGCGCGCGCCTCTTGTGCAGGCTCGCCGCTGGCGATCGGCGCCCAGCCGGCGGCGCGAACCGTTGACGTCCGGTCTGTGATCGCTTTTGCGAATAAATCAAACTCATCCGCGTCAACATATTGAGAACTGTCAAAGAGTGACAACACCGCCGTTAAGACGTTTTCGATACCGTTGAATTGAAATTCAACCGATAAGGCCGCATCGGCGGCGTCTCGAGCGAAATGTTCGCGCTCATAGGTTTCGAGCTTAATCTTTTGGACTGCAAAAAATTCGAATATTGAAAGCGTTAAACCAAAGATTAAAACCGTCGCGATTATGGCGCGATCTCTATAGCGGGAGAATGTGGTATTCGTCACAGCACGAACTCCAGTCCCAAAATTATAAACGTAGGAAATATTTAGACACCTTTAGTTTCCAATCTATTACTTTGGCCGTTGTCTTAATCGTTGGGAGAAATATTACGCCAATGCATAACGGGATTGCGGTAATGTCAGTTCACCCGTCTTATGGTCCGCCTCTACTGCGGGCTCTGTCTGGTCGTAGGTTGCCGTCAGACGAGTCGCCACAAATCAACGCCAATCGGAAAGTTTAAACGCCCCAGAGAGGAAATTGTTGGAATTGATCTCGTTTAACCCTTGAAAAGAACAAAGAGTGAATATAGAACAAACAAGGAACTAAATTTTTTGAAGGATCAAAAGGATGAAAACGGAATCATTGCGTGATGTCATCGGACTCGGCGTACTTTTGATGCTAATCGGAGCCGCCGGGATATGGAGCACGTGTTTGGGGGCGTAAAACGGCCGGGCGCGGCGACTGGCGTTGCCGTATCAAAAGCGTTGAAAGAGTTGTGGAGAAGCCGCCATTGACTGATTTTGTGCATCTGCATTTGCACTCCGCATATTCGATGGCGGAAGGAGCGATACCGATCTCTAAGCTGGCGTCGTTGTGTATTGAGCATGCCATGCCGGCTGTGGCGATCACGGACACCAACAATCTTTTTGGGGCCCTGGAAGCGTCGGAGACGCTGAGCGCTGCCGGTGTGCAGCCCCTTATTGGTCTGCAGCAGGCTTTTACTGGCGCGTCGTTTGGTTTGCCGGAGGACCGCACGGGAGAACGCCCGCCAGCACTCGTATTGTTAGCGCAAACCGAAAACGGATATAACCACCTCCTCAAGCTTACGAGTGAAGCATTTTTACGCTCTGCGAGTGAGGACGGTCCCTGTTGCGATCTGGATTGGCTGGCCGATCTTCAAGAGGGGATAATCTGCCTGACCGGCGGTTTTAACGGGCCTATCGATCGGCTCCTGCGTGAAAGTCGTGTTGAAGATGCAAGAATAGCGCTTTCGCGTCTTTCCGCGATCTTCCCCAACCGTCTTTATGTAGAGATTCAACGTCACAGAGAGAGGGAGGATAAGACGGATGAAACGGCGCTTATTGACCTTGCCTATGCGTTAGACCTGCCACTGGTTGCGACGAATGAGCCGTTTTTTCCGAAACCGGATTATTTTGAAGCTCATGATGCTTTGATGTGCATTGCCGACGGGGCTTATGTGCACCAAGAGGACCGGCGCCGTGTCACGCCGGATCATTATTTTAAGTCCGCCGATGAAATGGTCGCGCTTTTCGATGACCTGCCTGAGGCGATCGAAAACACGGTCGAGATTGCTCAGCGTTGTTCGTTCCGGCCGCGGTGTCATGCGCCAATTCTTCCGCGATTTGTCGCCGGTGATGAAAAGGGAGGGGTAGACGCTGAAGCGCACGAACTTGCTCGTCAGGCGCACGAAGGACTAAAAATGCGGCTGGCTGCAATTGAGCTGGCGGCGCCCGAAGACGATTATTGGCGTCGGCTGGAGATTGAGCTCGGTATTATCAACCGTATGGGATTTCCAGGATATTTTTTGATCGTTGCAGATTTTATAAAATGGTCGAAAGCGCAAGACATTCCGGTCGGTCCGGGGCGTGGTTCCGGCGCCGGATCGCTTGTCGCGTGGGCGCTGACGATTACCGATCTAGACCCCCTTCGTTTTGGACTTCTGTTTGAACGTTTCCTCAATCCGGAACGGGTTTCGATGCCTGATTTCGACATTGATTTCTGCCAGGACCGTCGTGATGAGGTGATCCGTTACGTCCAGCAGAAATATGGTGAGGATCGGGTTGCGCAGATCATTACGTTTGGAAAACTTCAAGCACGGGCGGTTTTGCGTGATGTCGGCCGGGTGCTGAACATGCCTTTCGGTCAAGTCGACCGACTTTGCAAACTGGTGCCGAATAACCCTGCAAACCCGGTCTCACTTGGGGAGGCTCTAGCGACCGAGCCGCGCCTTGCAGCAGAACGAGACAGCGATGAATCCGTGGCGGCGCTTCTTGAAAAGGCGTTGAAACTGGAAGGGTTATATCGTCACGCCTCAACACATGCGGCGGGTGTCGTTATAGGCGACAGGCCGTTAAACGAACTTGTTCCGCTTTATCGTGACCCGCGATCCGATATGCCCGCCACGCAATTCAATATGAAATGGGTTGAACCGGCAGGCCTGGTGAAATTTGATTTTTTGGGTTTGAAGACCCTGACTGTTATCGCCCGCGCGCTGAAACTTCTCTCGAAGCGCGGTGTTGAAATCGACATCGCGTCGTTGCCTCTCGATGATCGCGCGAGCTTTGACATGCTAGGGGAGGGTTCGGCTGCAGGTGTATTCCAGCTTGAAAGTTCGGGCATGCGCGCGACGCTGCGATCGATGAAACCTGATACGCTTGAAGATATTATTGCGCTTGTCTCTCTCTACCGTCCCGGTCCGATGGAGAATATTCCGACATACATAGAGCGAAAGCAAGGTCTTCAGGAGCCGGATTATCTGCATCCCAAGCTCGAAGGCGTTTTAAAGGAAACCTATGGCGTAATCATCTATCAAGAACAGGTGATGCAGATCGCGCAAATACTCTCCGGTTATACTTTGGGCGAGGCGGATCTTTTGCGCCGAGCGATGGGAAAGAAAAATAAAGCGGAGATGGATCGCCAGCGCAAGCGTTTTGTTGAAGGGGCTGTCGGGCGAGGCGTTGATGCTGGAAAGGCGTCAACAATCTTCGACCTGGTGCAAAAATTCGCCGGATACGGATTTAATAAATCTCACGCCGCCGCCTATGCGCTCATTGCCTATCAGACGGCTTATCTCAAGGCCAATTATCCAGCTGAGTTCCTCGCCGCCTCGATGTCCCTCGACCGGGCGAATACGGACAAGCTGGCGGTCTTTTTGGAAGAGGCCAAGCGCATCGGCGTGGAGGTGCGGGCGCCGCATGTGAATTCTTCCCTATCTGATTTTACCGTAGTGGATGGAGCCATCGTTTACGCATTATCGGCGGTGAAAAATGTGGGTGAGGCGGCGATGGAGCATATCGCAGAGATTCGACAAAAGGGGGGCGAATTTTCCGACCTCCATGCGTTTTCAGAGAGAGTTGATCTGAAGCGTGTCGGTAAGCGCGCTATGGAAAACCTCGCCCGCGCTGGCGCGTTTGACGGTTTGTGTGCGTCGCGCGCGCAAGGGTTTGCAGCGTCTGAGCTCCTTATTCGGGCATCGGCGCAGGCAACTGAAGACCGCCAAAGTGACCAGGTCGGACTTTTCGATCTTGCGGCCGCTCCGGCGCTTGAGCGTCCGAGATTACCGACCGCTGATGATTGGCCGCCACTCGCGCGTCTGGATGCTGAGCGCGCCGCGTTGGGTTTTTATTTCAGCGGTCACCCTCTTGATGACTATGAACGTGAGTTACGGCGACTCAAGGTGCTCTCTTATTCAGAGGCTGTAAGCCAGGCGATGAATGGGCGGTCCAGTTTCCAGATGGCGGGGGTCGTTCGTTCGGTCCGTTTTCGCCGATCAAAGTCCGGACGGCCGTTTGCCTGGGTGGAGTGCTCAGACGCAACCGGAGAATATGAAATCACCGTGTTTTCAGAAACGCTGTCTACATCGCGGGACCTTTTCGAGACCGGGGCGATGCTGCTTTTTTCTTTGGCTGCTGAGGATCGAGAAGGTGAAATCCGGTTTGCCTGTGAAAGCGTCAAGCGGCTTGATGCAGCTGCGGCTGGCGCCAAGTCCCAGCTGCGTATCGAGATCAGCACGGAAGCGGCGCTGGAAGGGGTCAAACGACGTCTTAGTGGGGTAAAATCATCTACGGCACAGGAAAATGGCCAGATTATTGTGAAAATACGTCTCCCTGAGACGGGACGCGAAATTGAGATTTTATTGCCGGACAGTGCGGCTTGTACGCCCGCCATGCGCGGCGCCCTTAAAACAGTTGAGGGCGTCACGGATGTTGAGCTGGTCTGATTCGCGAAATACTTTCTTCCTTATTGCTTCAGGCAGTTGAAAACTGATGCTGATCGGCGTATAGGGCGCGCCATCTCACACGCAGCGCCATCCTCGGTGGCGAGCTTGGGCTTTTGTCTGGGCGGGCTTACGCGGCGTTGCGGCGGAAAAACCGAAGGAGTCTACTATGGCGTTGCCAGAATTTTCTATGCGTCAGCTTTTGGAAGCTGGCGTTCATTTCGGCCATCAGACACATCGCTGGAACCCAAAAATGAAATCGTTCATTTTTGGTGACCGTAACGGCATTCACGTTATTGATCTGTCTCAGACTGTTCCATTGCTACATCAGGCGCTCGTCAAAGTTCGCGATGTGGTCGCAGGCGGCGGGCGTGTTCTTTTTGTCGGCACCAAGCGACAGGCGCAAACGCCAGTCGCTGAAGCGGCTCAACGCTGTGCGCAGTATTATATGAATGTGCGATGGCTTGGCGGTACGCTTACCAACTGGGAAACCATCTCGAATTCAATTCGACGGATGAAAGACATGGAAGAACGTCTTGCCGGTGGGGGGCAAGGCCTGACCAAAAAAGAACAGCTTCAACTGACACGGGAAAAGGCGAAACTTGATGCGTCGCTCGGCGGCATCCGCGATATGGGCGGGCTACCGGATTTGATGTTTGTTATTGATGTCACGAAAGAAGACATCGCCGTCAAAGAAGCCAAGAAGCTTGGTATTCCTGTCGTCGCTATTGTCGACACCAATTGCAGCCCGGACGGCATTGATTATGTCATCCCGGGAAATGATGACGCCTCGAGGGCGATCGCTCTTTATTGCAACCTGATGGCGGATGCGGTTATCGACGGTATTTCGGCCAGTCAAGCAGCGCTCGGCGTTGATCTGGGGGCAATGGAAAATGTTCCCGAGGAAACGATATTATCGGAAGAACCGACGACTGCGGCCCCGGATACGACTGCTGACGAAGTCACGCCCACAGACGATACGGAACCATCGAAAGAAACGACAGCGCCGGCAGCCGCCGCCGCGCCAGCCTGATCGGTTTTTAAGGCTTAACCCATTTGTCGTACTCCCTTCATGGGGTGATGTGACGTCAACCGGCGAACTTAAAAACCTGTGTGCTGATTGTAAGCACGCAACGATCCAATCAAGCGTGGGAGCATTGTGATGCGCCCCGTAGCAAGGAGCAAGAAAATGACTGGCATCACCGCTGCGATGGTGAAGGAACTGCGCGAAATGACCGGCGCAGGCATGATGGACTGCAAAGGCGCGCTCAATGAGACTGGTGCGGATATGGAAGCCGCGGTTGATTGGCTGCGCAAGAAAGGTCTGTCAAAGGCTGCGAAAAAAGCCGACCGTATGGCGGCTGACGGACTTGTCGCTATTGCGATAGAAACTGGAGCGCGGGGCGCAGAAGGTGTGCTCGTCGAAATTAATTCTGAAACAGATTTTGTCGCACGCAATGAAGTGTTTCAGTCCATGGTCGGTGAAATTGCACAAATTGCGCTATCTGTGAATGGTGACCTTGACCAATTGCGTAACGCAGATTTTCCCGAATCCGGTAAATCGGTCGAAGGCCATGTGGCTGAGATGGTTGGCAAGATCGGCGAAAACATGACGCTACGGCGTGCAGAAGGTGTTGCGGTCGATGAAGGTGTTGTGGCTTCTTATGTGCACGGACAAGTGACGGACGGCGCCGGCAAGATTGGCGTTCTGGTTGGACTGAAATCTTCCGGCGATCGTGAAAAACTGCAAGTCCTTGGTAAACAGATTGCGATGCATGTAGCGGCGGCGCGGCCGCTGTCGGCGTTTGTCCAAGATCTTGATCCGGCGGTATTGGATCGCGAGAAAACAATTCTCGCGGATCAGGCTCGCGCCTCTGGAAAACCTGAAAATATCATTGAAAAAATGGTTGAGGGCAGGTTGCGCAAGTTTTACGAGGAATCAGTCCTGCTTGAACAGATTTTCGTAATCGATGGTGAAACCAAAGTTGGCAAAGTGATCGAAAACGCAGCCGCGGATGTCGGGGCTCCTGTCGAGCTCGTTGGTTTTGCTCGCCTGGAACTGGGCGAAGGCGTCGATAAGATCGCTGACGAGGACTAATCTTTCGGGATGGTTAATCCTCGAGTCGCCAATTACGAGAGCCCGGACAGCGCGTCCGGGCTTTTTTCGTTCATCGCGAGCTTGCAAATGCGCGCCGCTTTTCTAAGGTGACGCGCAATAAGGCAAAGGCAGACGCTACAGCGCTTCCGGCTTTCGCGTTCGCGTGTAATTCTGTTTTATCGCGCGTTTTGAAAACAGGTCAAAACATGACAGACCCTAATACCGCTCCCACTCCTGGCGTGCCGCGTTTCAGTAGAGTTCTTCTCAAGATATCCGGTGAAGCGCTGATGGGTTCCGGTCAGTATGGGATTGATCAGGACACCGTTAAGCGCATCGCTCGCGAGGTGAAAGACGCCAAAGAGCTTGGCGTTCAGATCGGGTTGGTGATTGGAGGGGGAAATATTTTTCGGGGTGTTTCAAATGCCGCCCACGGCATGGAGCGGGCGAGCGCCGATTATATGGGAATGCTCGCGACGGTCATGAATGCGCTGGCAATGCAAAATGCCCTCGAAGACCTGGGCCTCTATACCCGCGTGATGTCTGCCATAGAGATGATGGCAATCTGCGAGCCGTATATCCGGCGTCGCGCGCTCAGGCATATGGAAAAGGGGAGGGTTGTTATCTTCGCTGCTGGCACCGGCAATCCGTTTTTCACTACCGACACGGCCGCAGCGTTGCGTGCGGCCGAAATGGGGTGCGACGTTCTCTTAAAGGGGACACAAGTCGATGGTGTTTACACAGCCGACCCCAAGTTCAATGCTGATGCAGAGCGATTTGATAAACTTTCCTATCACGAGGTTTTACTGCGTGATCTTAAAGTTATGGATCAGGCGGCAATCGCGTTGACGCGCGAAAACTCGATACCAATTGTCGTATTCCCGATTGGCAATGCGGGTGGCATAGTGGGTGCGATATCCGGTCTGGGGCCGCATACGATCATAATGGATGATTGAAGTAATGCCTGTTTTTCGCAGTAAAATCAGATAACAAGACATAAAAGGAGATTACCCAGATGAGCATCGACGGCGTCGACCTGAAAGATCTTGGAAAACGTATGGAGGGAGCGATTGCGGCGTTGAAAACTGAGTTTTCAGGTTTGCGCACCGGGCGTGCTTCTGCGAGTTTAGTCGAACCGATCACAGTCGACGCTTACGGATCGCGTATGCCGATCAGTCAGGTCGGAACTGTCGGCATTCCGGACCCTAGAATGATCTCGATTCAAGTCTGGGATAAAGGGCTGGTTGGCGCGGTCGAAAAAGCGATCCGCGATTCCGGTCTTGGTATCAATCCAGTGGTTGATGGGACGACAGTCCGTGTGCCGGTGCCGCCGTTAACTGAAGAACGTCGCGTGGATCTTGTCAAAGTCGCTGGAAAATATGCTGAACACGCACGGGTCTCTATACGTAATGTGAGACGAGAGGGCATGGAGGCTATCAAGAAGGCCGACGGCGCGAGCGAAGATGAGCAGAAACACTTGTCGGAGCAGGTTCAGAAGCTGACTGATGAGATGGTTAAGAACGTGGACCATGCACTATCGACCAAAGAAGTCGAAATCATGCGCGTCTGAAGTGTTTCTCGTGTGACGGGAATCAGTCTGATGCTCAGTCTAATGCGCGCCGACTCTGATGACTTTCAACTCATTGGGGCCGCCAAAGCAGAGTGTGCTTATAAGGAGACCAGAGTGTGACCGCTAAGCCTGTGACACACTACCCTCAGGGAACCGCCAGTGGCGGTCGAACCGGGTTGTCACACGTGGCGATCATTATGGATGGAAATGGCCGATGGGCTGCCGGGCAAGGATTGCCCCGTGCTGCGGGTCATCGGCAAGGGGTTGAGGCGGCGCGCCGTGCGGTAGAGGCGGCGAACGAGCTTGGATTAACCCATTTAACCCTTTACAGTTTCTCTACGGAGAATTGGGGTCGTCCAGCTGGCGAAGTCCGCGACCTGATGACTCTGTTGCGAAAATTTATTGCGCAAGATCTGCCCCGCCTTAAACGTGAGGGTGTGAGAGTCCGTATTATTGGCGACCGAGAAAGCCTTGACCCCGAGCTGCGAATTTTAGTGACCCGCGCCGAGAAGGAAACTGGCGGTAATCACAGCTTTACATTGCAGATTGCCTTTAACTATGGCGGGCGCGATGAAATCATTCGCGTCGCCCGCTCTCTGGCGGTGAAAGCCAGCGAGGGCGTTATTGATCCAAAAAAGATCGCTGGCTCCGATATAGAGCAATTGCTAGATACAAAAGGGATCCCTGATCCCGAACTTGTTATCCGTACGAGTGGGGAAAAGCGAATTAGTAACTTTCTTTTGTGGCAAGCAGCTTATGCCGAATATGTTTTCTTGGATGTGTTATGGCCTGATTTTGATCGCTCCCATTTCGAAAAAGCAATCGCCGAATATCAATTGAGAGATCGCCGGTTCGGCGGCATTGGCGCTGGCGCGGGATAAGGTATCTGAATCGTGGAGGTCAAATCGCAAACCCAGGTATCGAAATCGAGCGGGTCCATGGGCCCACGTATCCTTTCCGCATTCATTTTGATTCCGGGTGCGCTAACGGCGACCTATATCGGAGGGCCAATTTTTGCGGCTGGCGTGGCCTTTGCCTGCGTGGTGATGATTTTTGAATGGAGCCGAATGGTTGAGGGGCGTGAATTTTCGCACGCCTTTTATGCGTTGTCTTTTGCCAGCGCCGGGGCGCTGGTTTGCGCTGCAGGAGGTGAGTTCGTATGGGCTTTTGTTATTTGCGTATCAGGAGCGGCGGGGGCGGCATTTTTTGCAAAAGGACCTTCAGGGACACGTGCGTGGGTTAGTTTTGGTGCGCTCTATTTGATCGCGCCTTCAATTGCTCTTTTATGGCTTCGCTCCGATGTCCAGAATGGTCGTGCGCTTACTTTCATGTTGCTTGCTATTGTGTGGGCTGCTGATACTGGCGCTTATGCTGCCGGTCGATTGGTTGGGGGACCGAAAATGAATCCGGCCGTTTCCCCGGCTAAAACGTGGGCTGGTATTATTGGCGGCGTATTATTTGGCGCTTTCGCCGGTGCAGCGGCTGCGCGTATTGCTTTCGGGCCGGGCGCGTTATCTCTGTATCTCATTGTGGGGGGAGCGCTTGGGCTTGCTTCAGTGCTTGGCGATGTCGCAGAGTCTGCGTTTAAAAGGATCTTCGGAGTGAAAGACTCTAGTAGTTTTATTCCAGGTCACGGCGGTGTGTTAGATAGGCTCGATGGCATGATTTTCGCCACGGCGGCTATGACGTCGGTGCTTTTCGTTTATATTCTAGCCGCAAGGCTTCAAGGATAGGGTATGGAGCAAGTGAGTAAAATGAAATTAGGTCCGCGTCGGGTCACGATTCTGGGTTCAACCGGGTCGATAGGCGTGAACACGCTCGATTTGTTGGAATTCGCCGCTGCGCGGGGTGAGGCGGAAATCAAGATTGAAGCGCTCACCGCCAATCGCAATGTCGCTCTTCTCGCGGAGCAGGCCCATAAATTCCGGCCGAGTTTTGTCGCCGTGGCCGATGAGAGTTTAGCTGAAGATCTAAAATCCGCCGTCGCAGAGCTTGATATTGAAACGGGCGCAGGCGCCGACGCAATTGAAGAGGCTGCGGCGCGTGACGCCAATTGGGTTATGGCGGCGATCGTTGGCGCGGCGGGATTAAAGCCGACACTGTGCGCGGCGCGCCGGGGGGCTGCAATTGCGCTTGCCAATAAGGAATGTCTTGTCTGTGCGGGCGATGTGGTGACCGCTGCGGTTCGTGAAGCGGGCGGAATGCTTTTGCCGGTCGATTCTGAGCACAATGCGATTTTTCAGGTATTCGATTTTGACCACCCAAACCGTGTTTCAAAACTCATTCTGACGGCGTCTGGCGGACCATTTCGCACATCGTCAAAGGCGGATATGGCTGCGGCGACGCCAGCCCAAGCTGTGGCCCACCCAAACTGGACGATGGGCGCCAAAATTTCGGTTGATTCTGCGACAATGATGAATAAAGGCCTCGAGTTGATCGAAGCGGCGCATTTATTCCCTGTCTCGCATGAGCGGATCGATATCCTGGTTCATCCTCAATCCGTTATCCATTCGATGGTGGAATATGTCGACGGGTCTGTCCTCGCTCAACTTGGAACGCCGGATATGCGAACGCCGATTGCCTCGGCGCTGGCCTGGCCTGACCGTACACCCAGTCCGAGTCCGCGCCTTAATCTGGCGGAAGTCGCGACCTTAACCTTTGAAGCGCCCGATTTAGATCGGTTTCCCGCCTTGCGTCTTGCTCGGGAAGCGGTTGAGCGCGGGGGTGTCTATCCGGCCACTCTCAATGCCGCCAATGAGATCGCTGTGGCTGCTTTCCTGGCGGGAGGGTTGAAATTTCTGGACATTGCCGCTGTCACCGAGCAGGTTCTCGGCATGGTGGGGCGACGGAACGGACCAGCGACGCTCGAATCGCTTGAAGACGCGATGGAGGCTGATGCTGACGCACGACGCTTGGCGGTGGAAGCCGTCGCGGCGCGCGTAGCGGCTTAAGAACCCGGAGCTTAGTAAATGTCGGTCGCAGGTATGACGCTTGAATCGATTTTGGTTTTTCCGATCACTATCGCTGCATTTCTCGCCCTTTTGACGATCATCGTATTCTTCCATGAATTCGGTCATTTTTACGTTGCGCGACTTCTCGGCGTGCGGGTGGACATTTTTTCGATTGGGTTTGGAAAAACGCTGTGGCGGTGGGTCGATCGAAAGGGGACAGAGTGGCGAATCGCGTTGTTGCCTTTAGGCGGGTATGTAAAATTTTTCGGGGATTTAAATATTGCTTCTCAGGCGCCGCCAGCGGCTGAGGGGAGCGCTCATTCCGATGTTGAGCCGCATCCCGTGACAACCCAATTTCCGCGGCCCGGCCACGAAGAAGAGACGGCGCAGGGCATGACGGCCGAAGAACGGAAGGTCTGTTTTCATTTTAAACCGTTGTGGGTACGCGCTGCGGTCGTTGCGGCCGGTCCATTCGCCAATTTCATATTGGCTATTGCTATTTTCTGGGTGCTTTTGGTCAGTCTCGGCCAAGTCGTTTACGAACCGAGAGTTGCGTTGGTTGAGGAAGCCTCGGCGGCCGCTGAAGCGGGGTTTCAACCAGACGATCTCATTCGGTCAATCAATGGTCGACCGATCCAGGCGTTTCACGAATTAAGACTAGCTGTGACATTAAGCACTGGCGATCCACTTCGTTTCGAAGTCGATCGAGGTGGCGAGACAATCACTCTCACCGCGACTCCGAGGCGTCATGAAACGAAAGACGCCTATGGCAACACGATTTCTGTTGGCATGCTTGGGGTCGCAAGTGACAGCAATTCACGCGCCTTTATTCGGCATGGTCCGATGGGGGCGCTACGTGGAGCGAGCGTGCAAGTATGGCGGATTCTCGCCAGCACAGTGAAAGTCATCGGACGTCTCGTTGTCGGCAAAGAAGATACCAGTCAACTCGGTGGCCCTTTGAAAATGGCTCAATTTGCTGGGCAATCTGTGATGTCTGGTTTTGACGAGTCAGGTTATGCTTCTCCACCAAGCTTCATCCAGAAGTTGAAGGTGAGTTTGGTCGACTTCATAAGTTTGGCGGCGATTGTGTCAATATCTATCGGTTTTTTAAATCTTCTTCCAATACCGGTTCTCGACGGCGGCCATCTAATGTATTACGCCTATGAGGCCGTTGCCGGTAAGCCGTTGGGGGCTAGGGCGCAGGCGATCGGATTTCGGGTGGGTATCGTCTTTCTGGCGTCGCTCATGCTTTTTGTAACGTGGAATGACATCAATCATCTGCTCTCTTTAAACAGCTAGGTCGGCGGCATGTGTACAGTCAGGTGGGGGAGCGGCGCTTTTGCCGCCATCGTAATAACGGCAGCTTTTATAAGCGTTGATATTTTTGGTTTCGCGGGGGAGGCCAGTGCGCAGGTTTTGCCAGCGCAATCAGCGCCAATCATTCGATCCGTCGCCGTAACCGGCAATCAACGCATCGAAGCTGAAACGGTCGCCTCTTATCTCACCTTACAGGCAGGGCAGCGTGCGGACCCAAAGCTGCTCGATGTTTCTCTAAAAACCCTGCACAATACGGGGCTTTTTTCTGATGTGTCGTTAGAGCTGCAGGCTGATGGGGGATTACTCGTCACCGTTCGAGAGAATCCGATCGTTAATCGCGTCCTTTTTGAGGGCAATAAGAACGTTAAAGAAGATAAATTCACGGAAGAAGTTCAGCTCACAGCACGCGGTATTTTCACCCGAGCAAAGGTTTCGTCTGACGTTCAACGCATCATAGAAGTTTATCGCCGCACCGGTCGTTTCGCCGCCACGGTCACGCCAAAAGTGACGCCGCTGGCGCAAAATCGCGTTGATGTTATCTATGAAATTGATGAAGGGCCAAAGACTGGCGTCGCCAAGATTAATTTTGTCGGCAATACAGTTTTCACCAGCACTGAATTGCGCTCTGTCGTTTTGACGGACGAGAGCCGATGGTGGAAGTTTTTTTCGAGTAACGCGAATTTCGACCCGGATCGTCACGAATTCGATCAAGAGCTTCTACGCCAGCATTACGGCCGGAATGGTTACGCTGACTTTCAGGTGGTCTCCGCGATTGCTGAACTGACGCCTGACCGGAAGGATTTCTTTATTACCTTCACTATCGATGAAGGCCCTCAATATACGGTCGCCGATGTCAAGGTGAAAACCACGCTCGCTAAACTCGATGAGAACGTGCTTGAGGCGTTCGTCCCGATTAGGTCAGGTCAAATATTCGATGGCGAAAAAATTGAAAAGGCGGTTGAGTCAATCACCTTTGCGACCGGGGCTACGGGGTATGCTTTCGTCGACGTCAACCCCAGGTTGTCTCGGCATCCCGAAAGCAAAATGATCGATATAACGTTTGAGGTTAATGAAGGACCTCGCGTTTATGTTGAGCGGATTAACATCAAAGGTAATACGAGAACGGTAGATAAAGTGATCCGGCGCGAAGTGCGCCTCACAGAGGGAGACGCCTTCAATCGCGTGCTTGTCGATCGTTCCCGTGCGCGTATCCGATCGCTTGGTTTTTTTAGTGAAGTAGAAATTGAAGAAAAACCCGGATCGGCGCCGGACCGGACGGAACTTGATGTTACCCTTGAGGAACAATCAACAGGCTCTTTTAGCGTCGGTGTTGGTATTTCATCGACGGAGAATTTTATTGTCGATTTCTCTATCGAAGAACGAAACTTGATGGGGCGCGGCCAGGCACTGCGCTTTCGGGTGCAGGCAAGCTCACGCACCAGATCTGTCGATTTGCGATTCACGCAACCGTATTTTCTGGATCGGAACCTTGCCGCTGGATTTTCTTTATTCAATCAGCGCACAGATTTTCGTGAATCCGGATTTGTTCGAAATCGCTCTGGGTTTGGGGTGAATGCTGGATTTCAAGTTTCGGAATTTGGTCGGGGCGGCCTGCAATATCTTTTCACTTATGATGACGTTGATATTGATTCCATATCTAGGCAGTTGTTAGCCCCGGGCGCTGATCCGACTTCTATTCTGGCTCCCGGATCTAACTTTACGCTGATCGACACGGTTGATGGTTTTGGCCGCCCTGCGACGGCGGTGCAGGCCAATCTATGTGATTTCGCGGTGCAAAACCTAACTCCGACATGTGAGTCCAGTGGGCAATTTGTGTCCTCATTGATAGGGTATTCACTCGCTTTCGATCATCGTAATGACCCCATAGATCCGACGAGTGGCTGGCGTGCTAGTCTTGCGCAAAGTTTTGCTGGCGCTGGCGGCGACGTAAATTACGTACGCTCTGAATTCTCAAGTGCGTATTATCACAGGATTTTCCGTGGATTTATTGGCGCGTTGAAGTTCCGTGCCGGCTACATCGAAGGTTATGCAGGCGACGATGTTCGCCTTTCGGACCGGTTCTTTGAAGGCGCGTCTACTTTTCGCGGTTTTGAAGTGGCCGGGATCGGCCCTAGATTCTTAAGTCCCCAGAGAACCAGAAATGGCAAACCGCTCAGTCAGGCAATTGGCGCCAAGCTATATGGAATCGGATCAGCGGAAATATCAATACCTTTGCCGTTACCGAAGCAATACGGTATTAAAGCATCTCTGTTCACTGATTTCGGTACTGTTGGACTGGTTGACGATGCAACTAAATTTATCAATGGCGATGTGTCATTTTTTGTCGATCCGGATGGCGATGGCATCTTCGTCGAACCTGTTCAGGACGACCTTTCCTTACGAGCCACAGCGGGTGTATCGGTCAGCTGGGATTCTCCTTTCGGCCCTGTTCGGTTTGATCTCGCGGAAGTGCTTCGGCAGGAATTTTTTGACAAAACCGAGGGATTCAGATTTAGCGCGGGAACTAGTTTTTAAAAATGAGTGAGGTGTAAGATGAGAAATAAGATATTAGCAGGATTAGGCGCTGCAGCCCTGGCGATCGTCGGTGGCGTTAGCGTATCGGCCATCACGGCAGCTGAGGCTCAGCAGGCAGCTGCCGCCCCAGTTATATTGACTTTAAATCAGTCGCAGGTGCTGGCTCAATCGAAGGCGGGTCAGTCCATCGGGCCGCAACTTGCAAAACTTCAGGAAGAGGCATCGCTTTCGCTTAATGCAGAAATTGAAAAAGTCGTTAAGGAAGGCGAGGATCTTAAAAAGCAAAAAGATCTGATGGCTGAGGATGTTTGGCTTGAGAGAGCCAAGCGTGTGACAGAGATGCAAAATAATCTGCCAGCTCTTCGCGATGTTCGAGTCCAGGAACTCTCGCTCGCCGAACAAAATGCACTTGCAAAAATATCGGAGGTGATGAATCCCATTCTCAACGATATCGTAAAGAAACGTGGTGCGACCCTGTTACTCGATCGTTCCACGGTCTTATTTGCTTCGATTGACACTGACATCACTCAAGAGGTGGTGGCGGCGTTGGACAAGGAAGTCTCTTCGGTCAAAGTTGAGAAAGTTTCAATGGCTGAACTTCAACGACAAGCTGCTGAAGCCGCAAAGGCGGCGGAAAAAGATAACGGTAAGAAGAAGAAGAAGAAAAAATAGCCGCCGAACACAATGAGTGACTTAATTGACGGCCGGCGCAGTAACGTCGGCCGTTTTGTTTTGGATTGAGGGCATTCAATTATGCCAGACCCCCGTTTCTTCACGACATCGCCTCCGCTTCGTTTGGGCGAAGCAGTGAAAGTCGCAGGTGGCGTGCTGAGTGAGTGCGACCCAGATGTTTTGATCTGCCGTGTCGCAAGCCTGAATGATGATGATCTCTCGGGGGCCGCTGTTTATGTCGAGAATAAGCGCGCAGCTGCCCAACTCAGCGATCGAGCATTTGGATTATGCATCACGTCAGATGTTGAGCACACGGAAGGCCTGCGTGGAAATATAGTTCGTGTTGAGAACGCGCGCCTTGGATTCGCGATGCTGTCCAATCACCTTCATGCCTCACGAGAATTCGACGGTCAGATGAAGGGAATAAATTCTAACGCCATTGTTTCAAAACATGCCAATGTTCACCCTTCCGCCATTGTTGGAGCAGGCGCCGAGATTGGTTCCGAGGCCGTAATCGGGCCGTTGGCGGTGATCGGTCCCGGTGTAATAATCGGTAAGAATTCTCAAGTTTCAGCGGGCGCCGTCATCACGCATGCAATTATCGGAGAGCGGAGCATGATCTTTTCTGGCGCCAGGATTGGTCAGGAAGGATTTGGCATCGTTCGGACTAAGAAGGGGGTGACGCGAGTCCCCCAGCTTGGACGTGTCCTGGTCGGTGATGATATTGAGATCGGCGCAAATACGACGATTGACCGAGGGGCAATCGGCGACACGAAGATTGGAGATGGCACGAAGATCGACAATCAGGTGCATATCGGTCACAACGTCACAATCGGAAGGAATTGCATTCTCGCAGGGCAGGTCGGCATATCAGGCAGTTGTCAGATCGGCGACAGAGTCATAATGGGCGGTAAGGTCGGCCTGATCGAGCATTTGGTGATCGGAGACGATGTGATGATTGGCGCCGCGGCTGGTGTGATGCACGATATCCCGTCTGGTGAAAAATGGGGGGGCTATCCGGCCCGCCCAATAAGAGTTTGGTTACGTGGAACCGCAATTCTCAATAAACTATCAAAAAAGACAAAGAAGGTGCGATAAAGGAAATGGCGAGCATCGAACCAGGAAAGTCCATATTGGAACTTGATGAACTGATGCAGCTTTTGCCGCACCGGTACCCTATGTTGATGGTTGATCGGTTAACTGAAATTCGCGCAGGCGACAGTGCGATTGGCATCAAAAATATTTCTTATAACGAACAGTTCTTTCAAGGGCACTTTCCACAAAAACCGGTTATGCCGGGTGTTCTTATTATAGAGGCCATGGCGCAAGCAGCGGCGGCATTTGTGTCTTATACAGAAGATTTGGATGTGGAGGGGAAAATAGTTCTTTTCATGGGAGTCGATAAAGCACGATTCCGTCGGCCCGTCGTTCCAGGCGATCAACTTAAAATTCACGTGCGAACTGCACATAAGCGGCCACCCGTGTGGAAGTTCGAAGGTATAGCAATGGTAGACGACCAACGTGTGGCCGAAGCACAATTTGCTGCAATGCTCGCCAAAGCGTCATAGTGGGCGGGTTCAACCAATGAATATCCATCCTTCAGCGATAATCGACGCGGGTGCTGAGTTGGGAAGCGGCGTCACCATCGGCCCATATTGTTGCGTGGGTCCAGATGTGTGTCTGGGCGATGATGTGACTCTTCATTGCCATGTCGTTATCACGGGAAACACTGTGATTGGCGCTCGCACAAAAATACATCCATTTGCAGTCCTCGGGGGTCAGCCTCAGCATATAAGTTACAAAGGTGAAGATACAAAACTCGTTATTGGTACGGACAATATAATTCGTGAACATGTGACGATGAATCCGGGAACGGTAGGCGGGCGCAGCATTACGACGGTCGGCAATAATGGCCTGTTCATGACGGGTGCTCATGTGGCGCATGATTGCATCGTTGGCGATCATGTTATTTTTGCGAATAATGCGACGCTGGGTGGACACGTAATCGTTCAAGATTTTGTATTCATGGGCGGGTTAAGTGCGGTTCATCAATTTTGTCGAATTGGCGCATACGCCTTCATCGGCGGGTGCGCGGCTGTGCCGTCTGATGTTATTCCTTATGGCTCGGCGATGGGTAATCATGCCTTTCTTTCGGGACTGAACATTGTGGGCATGAAACGGAGAGGGCTTTCGAGAGCGGTAATTCATGACCTTCGTGCGGCCTACCGGTTATTGTTCGCCGAAGAAGGTACGTTTCAAGAACGTCTTGATGATGCATCTAAACTCTTTGGCGAACGTGAAGAAGTGATGCGCATTGTCAGTTTTATTAATGAAGGCAAATCTCGCTCGGTGATGACACCGGCGCATTAAATCAAGATTTGAGGAAATGGCACGCTGGACTAAACTCGGTATTGTTGCCGGTGGCGGCGTTTTACCGGCGGAAATCGCACGCGCTTGCTCAGCGCGCGGCGAGCCATTTCATGTTGTGCGATTAAAAGGGTTTGCTGACCCAGGCCTTTCTTCGTTTCCGGGTGATGATTGCGGGTTAGCGGAGATAGGTAAGCTTCTATCTCTCCTGAAAGGGAGTGGGTGTGATTCCGTTGTTCTCGCTGGCGTTGTGCAACGACCTGATTTCAGGCAATTGACACCTGATTGGCGCGGCGTTGTGATTTTACCAAAAGTCCTCGCGGCGGCTTCTCGCGGGGATGGCCCTTTATTGCAGGTGCTTGTTGATGCTCTCGAAGCAGAGGGCTTGTTTGTGGTGGGCGCCGATGAAGCGACATCTGATTTATCAGCCCCTCGCGGTGCGCTGGGTCGGTTCTCCCCGAGTGAAGCCGATTTTGAAGATATATCCAAGGCGGCTTCTGTAGTCAGCGCATTAGGCGCATTGGATATTGGCCAAGCAGCAGTTGTGGCGGACGGGCTTGTGCTGGCGGTTGAAGCAGCCGAGGGAACTGACGCGATGCTTCGCCGTTGCGCCTCTTTGTCGAGCACGCTCAAGGGCGGCGACAATCCAAATGGTGTTCTTGTAAAACGACCAAAGCCAGGGCAGGAGTTGCGGGTAGATTTGCCTACGATCGGTGTGGAAACGGTGCGTCTGGCGTATGATGCAGGGCTAGCCGGTATAGCCGTTGAAGCCGGCGCCGCATTGATTATTGATCGCGATATTGTCAAGGCGTCTGCGGATGAACTTGGTCTTTTTATATATGGTTTTAGCGATGAAGAGTTGAAAAAGACGTGAGGGCGCCGATAAACTCGGGCGCGCCCAGCGCCGCCGCAATGCCTCTGCAAGGACTCAAAATAATGTTGGCGGCAGTTGAACCTTCGGGGGATGCGCTAGGCGCTGCCTTATTGAGTTCTCTAAAAAATATGGCGCCTCCCGATACGGAATATTTTGGTTGCGGAGGGCCCTTAATGGAAAGTGAGGGGTTCAGGAGCCTTTTTCCTATCGAATCACTTTCTGTTATGGGGTTCACGGATGTTGCACGCGCATTGCCTCTCGGATTTCGGTGTGCTGACAAACTTTCAAAGATTTCCTCCCAAAAAAACACTGATGCGGCGATCTTTATCGATGGATGGGCGTTCTCAAGAATAGGAGCCAAACGGTTGCGTGAACGCTCCGCACGAACGGCTATTTATAAGTTCGCCGCACCACAGGTTTGGGCGTCGAGGCCTCAAAGGGTTCAATTTGTACGCCAATATTTCAATGGGGTGCTGACGCTTTTACCATTCGAACCACCTTATTTTGAAGAGGTCGGTGTGCGCACGAAGTTTGTTGGCAATCCGACATTTCAATCTGCCTGGTCATCACGTGGGGATGGAGAGGGGTTTCGACGTAAACACGGGCTCCAAAACGCACCGGTTCTTGCGGTTTTATTAGGCAGTCGAAAGAGTGAATTGCTGCGTTTAGAGCCTGTTTTTCGCGAGACGGTCAAGATTGTCATTGAGCGGAAGCCAGACTTAAGAGTCATCATCCCGCTTGCGCCGAACATTTCTCATGCGGCTTCTCAAATTCGCAGCGAATGGGCGGACCGTGTGATCATCATTGAACCGGATGAGAAATATGATGCGTTTGCCGCGGCTGACGCCGCGCTCGCAGCGTCGGGGACCGTGACGACGGAACTTGCAATCAATAATACACCGATGATCATTGCCTATAAAGTTGATCCACTGACAGCTTTCTGGGCGAGAATGGTGGTGACGACGAAGTTCGCCTCAATCCTGAATGTTGCGGCAGGGCGCGCTATCATTCCTGAATTCATCCAAGAGAAGTGTAAGCCAGCCGATATGGCGAACGCGCTGAATATCTTGTTAGAAAATGAAGACGCCCGAAAGGATCAGTTAGAATCCTTCGCGCCGCTGCTTGCGTCGTTGAACCTATCGGGTCCGCCCGCTGCGAAACTGGCTGCGCAGACACTTCTTGAGTGGATCGCGACAGACACAAATAAGATGACGTGACGTGCGGATTGGTTTCCTTCACCTCTGTTTCAATACGGGACATGAGGTGACGGTTCATTCATACGAGTTGATCCTGTAACGGCTTGCCTAGCGCCATTCCGGTTTCAACTGAATCAGGAATAGCGCTAGAGTCTTTTTTGCGCGTTTCCTTAATCGGAAAACCGCGAACCACTTTTCCTCGGAAACGCTCTAGTTGCGATAACCGGCCCGCTTCTTGCTCCAGTGAAAGATAGATTCAGAGCGCGTTCTCTATTCGTGAAGGGCGTGCGCGGGTGTGGAGAAGATGAAAATGCGCGGAATAGCTTTTTATTTAACGCTGGCGGCCGTCATCGGGGCCGGTCCAGCTTCGGCTGAACGGTTTGAGGCTAACCGGATCAGTTTTCAAAACGTAACGGGGGCAGTGAATATCGTCACCAATGCCGGCCAGGAAATTGAGGTCAAAATACAGCAGGGCACGACATATCGAACGGTGGAACTTGCTCTTGAAGACGGTGTCCTGGTTATCTCCGGTGAAAAATGGCGGGAAGATGACGGATATGACTGTTGCAATACACGGATCCGTCGGGAGTTTCACGCCCGCAAAGATCGAAAAGTCACATCTGGTGAACCAGTCGATGAAGGATTCTTCGAGGGATACCCAACCATTGTCGTGACGATGCCGCGAAAAGGCGACGTGGAATTCGTTGATGCACGGGTCAAGTTGGCGATGGAAAGTCTGGATGGGGCGCTCTCCCTTGACGCTTGCTACGTCTATGGCGAGGTGGGGAATGTTGAAGAAGCGGTGATTGGTGTGATCGCAGGCAGTCGTCTCATCGTTGGCGATGTGGCGGCCGGGTTGGAAATCGATGTCTCGGGTGATGCTGATGTCATGACCGGCAATGCGGCTTCGGTCGACGTTGATATCGCAGGCCCGGGTGATGTGATCCTCGGCGATATTGATGGAATGCTGGATGTTTCAATCGCGGGATCCGGGCTTGTACGGGCTTCGCGCCTCGACGGCCCGCTGACAACGCGTATCGCAGGATCGGGGGCTGTTGCGGTTCAGGCGGGGCGTGCTGATAGCTTGAAAGCGGTCATTGATGGGTCTGGCGGGGTGCTTTTCGAAGGTCTGGCGATAAATCCGGATCTGCGGCTTTTCGGCTCTAGTGAGGTGCGCCTTAGTCAGGTCACTGGTCGTCTCCATCATGCTGGCGGTGGTGAGGTTTATGTTGGTGGAGAGTTGGTCAAAGACTGACCGGCCAACGTAAATGAAATCGTGGAGGGGCGCAGAATGCGCCCCTTTGCGTATCCGGAGTCAGCCTCGAAAAGGTTCAATTCAGAGCCGTTTGGAACTATATTCGCCGAACTTGGCTCTGCGGGGGATCTTCCCTATTGAAAGGTGAGCGCTCTCACCGTAAGCCATGGGCGGCCTAGGGGTGTAGCTCAGTTGGTAGAGCATCGGTCTCCAAAACCGAGGGTCGTGGGTTCGAGTCCCTCCGCCCCTGCCATAAATTCTTGGTCCGGCCCGGAGACATAGGGAACAGATTGTCCCTAAGACATAGGTGACAATCTCGCGCCGAACGGATTGTCGATAGGTTGCAAGGTTTTCTGCTCCAGGTCGATATATCCGAAATTGTAGCGCATGAAGCTGACGAGCCAAACGCCTTCGTCGACTTCCTTTATTCCAAGCCGCTGACCGGCGAGGACTGTTGAGATATTGATTTTCTTGCGGTGCATGCAGATGCACCCGCAAGACGTGACCAAAATATCGCGGTCATGAAACGGATAATCGACATCGGGCAGGCCGTGATATTGTTTTATTGATGGACGATGGATGTGGTTCGGGACCTTCATGGCGAGGGCTTCGTGTGGGCGCGCGCCAACTCATTCGAAGCCCCTTGTGTCCCCGATGGACGATTTAAGTATGCGCACCTGTTGCTGAAGAAAGTTCTGTCTCGCCGGTTTGGCGGTTTCCTTGCGCCTTCGGCATAATGCGCCCTACTCTTGCTATCTATCGTCTGCGTTGCGTTTCGCTCTTCTTCTTTTTCTTTTCCAGTTGCTGTTCGGTGCGCTGTGTGATCAGATTCTTTCTCATTTCCGCCAACGCGGCGTCAACAAGCGTTTCATATTGTTGCGCATCCAAACCGTCAGTATTCGGCTCAACCGAAAAATTGAGCGTGTAACTGTACGATATAGCGACCGGAATTCGACCCCCGTCTCCGCCGACCACCGTGTTAACATTGGAGCGCGAGGAATTAAAATCCTGCGCGGCAAATACAATTGAGCCAAGCGAGATTATTGAAAACACAGCCGTTGCGGTTACGGCGACCGTCAATTTATTCATGGTGCGCCTCCTTTGTCTGCCCATTAGGATAATCGAAATTCAGTAATGAGACAAGGATGGGTTGAGCTGAAGACCACCTTCAGGGTCAGATGCATGCGTTCATGACGGCCATTTTGCTGCGGATGGCCGGGTTTGATGCGCTCAATCGCGATCCCGAGACGCAACCACCAGACGGACATCCTTGAAAGATTGTAAAGGCCATTCGGGCTGGCGAAGGGCACGCCGTTGTCGGAGCGAATGGCGTCCGGCAGGCCGCGTTCTTCGAACAGGTGCTTGAACGCGGTGAAGGCAGATACTTCCTGCACCGATTCAAGGGCTTCGCACAAAAGAATGAACCGCGAGGCGTGATCGGTTATCCCCATGCGATTCGACCTGATCTCATACCGCTCTAGCGGAAAGCGCCGGGGTGATACAGCCGCCGCCTTGCAGCAGCGCAACTGGGAAAACGGGCGCCGGAACGGACGCCGGGGGCCGTCAATGCACCCAGCGTCGCCTGCCGCCGATAATTAACTCAAACAATTCGTGAAGGGTGGGGACTTTGACACTCATGTGAGGGGTTAGTAAACGGTTTACGGGCGACGCTCGCTAGCGAGAGGCGATTTTCGAACATCGAAAGCGCTTGCGTCGGCGTGAAAGGCACGTCTTTTGCTGCGTGCAAGTTTGCGCCCTCTTCAGGGGAGGACGCCAGCGCTCGGGTGAGCGCTGCGTGATCGGGTGCGGTTTTTCAGCGCCTGCGCGGAACGGCAGGGTGTCGAGTTGTGAAAGAGTGGACTGTGGTCATTCCGGCAGGGGAGCGAACAAGAGTGCAACACCCGATCGCCTTTGCGGTTGGCGTCGGCCGCAAAGCCCAGGCGACGGGGTCATCAGCGCGGCCAGGCAGCCTTTACGGCCTCGCGCAGCGCCGCCAGCGTTTCGTCCGTCAGCTCCGGCGCATCGCCGAGCGCCGGCGGACCTGGCCAGCCCTTATCCTCGAAGCGAACACCCGAAAAGGTCCGTGCGCCATCATATCGGGGCAATACGTGGAAATGCACATGCGGATCGACCATCATCAGCATGAGGTAGTTGATCTTAGAATACCGGTTGACGCGCCGAAGGGCGGTTTCGCAGTCGCCGACCGCTTGCTTCAATTCCCCAAAAGCCTCTTGCGGCAAATCGGCGAACGCTTCGGCCTCGGCTTTGGCGGCCAGGATGAGCGCGCCCAGCGTCGCCTGTTTCGGGCGCAAGAGGACGACCCAGGATCGATAATCGCGAATGAGTGTGTTGGGATAGCCGAATTTGATGATCGTCGCATTCATGGCCTCGCGCATCGGCGCCTCCTTGCTTCGAACTGGTCCGGAAGAATAGACGTTCCGCCCTCACGGCTGCAAGATGTAGTCGGAGCGCGGCTCCGGGCGTGGGGCGACGATAGTGCGTGAGCCGTTGCACATCGTCGGTTCCTGGTCCCACCGGCTGTGGGGGCTAAGCAGCGGTGAGCGTCTGCGCCGCCAAGTCGCCTGCGCCGGCGGTGCGCCGGTTGACGGCGACGTTCTGATGGCGCGCGCGGACATGGTTTTGGATCAACGCCTGGTTGACGCGATGCTGAAATCCGGTTCGGTCGTGCTGACCCGCCGCATTCCCCAGGGCGCGCAGGCAATCGCCGCTATGGTTCCGGCGGCGCAGGCCGAAGCCGCTGAAGGGCTTTTGCGCGCCGAGCGCCTCAATGCAGAGACGCCCGGCTTCCGCATTCTGACGGCGGAAGAACTGGCCGGCAGCTACAATCCCGAGCTGCGCAAGCAGGAGACGCCTTATATCCTTTCGATGCGCGAGACCCCGCGCGCGGATGTCGAGAAGCGTATGTTCCGCGGCTCCTACAAGGGCGTCACCGATATCGTGACGAAGTATGTCTGGCCATGGCCAGCGCGCCACGCCACGCGATGGGCCGCCGCCGCTGGTCTGACGCCGAACATGGTTACGACGGCAAGCCTTGCCTTGGTCGTGCTCGTCTTTTACCTGTTTTGGCGCGGCTCCTATGGGGCCGGCCTCGTGGCCGCATGGGGCATGTGCTTCCTCGACACGGTAGACGGCAAGCTCGCGCGCGTAACCCACGCCTCCTCAAAATGGGGCAATGTTTACGATCACGGCATCGATCTCATCCACCCGCCCTTCTGGTGGTGGGCTTGGTGGGCGGGCTTGGCAGCCAGCGCCGGCGCCGGCGAACTTCGGGCGGCGCTCGACTGGTCGCTCCTCGTCGTGCTTTTCTGTTATGTCGCCGACCGCGCCGCCGAAGGGGTGTTCCTGCATACCTTCAAAATGCAGGTCCACGTCTGGCGGCGGGCCGACTCGATGTTCCGCCTGATCTCGGCGCGGCGCAACCCGAACCTCGTCATCCTCAGCGCCGCGGTCATCGCAGGTCGGCCGGATTTGGGCCTTATCACCATGGCCGGCTGGACGGCGGCTTCGCTCCTGATCCACACTGCTCGGATTGGCGCCGCTTTTTACGAGCGTTCTCGCAGCGGAGCGCTACGCTCCTGGCTGGAATCGCCAAGGTAATCAGGGACAGGGTCGCGGTCGCCGCATCACTGGAACTCATGAGGGATCTATGAAAGCTATATTGCTCAGCGCCGGCCAAGGCTCGCGTCTTCTACCGCTCACGGAGAAAATTCCGAAATGCCTTCTCAAGGTCGGGCCGATCAGCGTTCTGGAAATGCAGATCCGCCAGCTCCGCGCCTGCGGCGTGCGCGACGTCACTGTGGTGACCGGCTACGAATCCGAGGCGGTGGAGGCGCTCTGCGCGGCGCTTTCCGCGCCGGACGCCCAAGTGAAAACCTGCTTCAATCCATTTTACAAGGCGGCGGACAATCTGGCGAGTTGCTGGATGGTTCGCCACGAGATGGACGGCCCTTTCGTGCTCATCAATGGCGACACGTTGTTCGAGGCGCCGGTGTTGGAGCGCCTGCTTGCGGCGCCGCCAGCGCCTGTCATCGTGGCTATCGACCGCAAGCCGGCCTATGACGCCGACGATATGAAAGTGGAGACCGAGGGCGGACGCCTGCTGGCGATCGGAAAATCCCTGCCGCCGCAAAGCACCACCGGCGAATCGGTCGGCATGTTGCGCTTTGAAGCGCGCGGCGCAAGCGCATTCAAAACGATGCTGGAGGAGGTGATGCGCCGTCCCGAGGGCCTGACGCTCTGGTTCTTGAGGGCCATCGACCACCTGGCGAAGCAGAACCTTGTCGCCGTCTGCTCGATCGAGAGCGGGGTGTGGCAGGAAATTGATTTCGTGGAAGATTTTGCGAAGGCTCAGGAAAAGTTCGCTGTTGCGGCCGCGCGCCTGGCGGCGCAGGGCGAGGCGCTGCCCGCCTGCTCTATACGCGTCTGAACACGCGTGTCGTGGCTGCGCGCGCCCGGGCGACGACCGGTCTTGCAGCCTGACGGCCAGCGCGGCGGCCGAAGTGTGCGGTTATGGAGCGCCTGGCGGCGGGAACGTCTCCGGCCGAATCCGGCCATCGGCGACATGCGTATCGGGTCTCTTTTCAATCACAGGTTTGCGGGCGATCGTAGCTCCAGTTGTGCAGAGTACGGCATCCATGACGCCGACACGAATAAGAGCTTTCGGACCTTCGGCGGCGCGGCCCGTCGAACACGAAAATTCTGATGCAATCTTTTCCGCCGGCTCGATCGGACTCGAGTGGCGGTTGGCGAACATTTGTGGAAGACAGGCCGGAGCGCGCAACCCAGAGGACGCAATGACTGAAGCATCCGTTCGAATCCCGGCCGGTCTGGCGATCATCGACGGCAAGGTGGCATACGACCGCAACCGCGCGTCGGGTTTGCGGGCATGCAGCGCGCGGCCCTGCGAGGGGCGTGCGCCGTCACGGCATGTCGCTGACGTCGTCGCGGGCGCGGACGGGCGCCTGGCGGCCTCGCGCCATCCCCGCCGCATATCCGAGGGAAGATCGCCTTGACCGAGAAGAGCGCGCGCGGCGCCGCCCAATGGCGTTCGAAGATGTTCAGCAGCGGCCCGCTGGGCCGCCTGCTTGGCAACTCGGCGATTCTGCTGGGCGGCAAATTCATGCAGGGGTTGTTCAGCCTCGGCTCAACGGCGCTCGCCGTGCGCGCGCTTGGTGCGGAGGGTTTCGGACTGCTCGTCATGGTCCATGCTTATACGGCCATTGTCGGGGAGGTTGCGAAGTTTCAGTCGTGGCAGGCGGTGCTTCGCTACGGCATGCCGGCGCTTGAGGAAGGGCGCGTTGAGGATCTGCAAAAGCTGGTCAAGTTCACCGGCGCACTCGATGTCGCCAGCGCCGTGCTCGCCACCGCCGTTTCGGCGCTCGGCGTTCTCCTGATCGCGCCGCTGCTGCATTGGCCGGAAGGCGTCCGGCCGCTCGCCATGGGCTACAGTCTCTCGCTCCTCTTCATCGCCACCGCGACGCCGCTCGGCCTTTTGCGGCTGTTCGATCGGTTCGACATCATGGCGATGCAGCAGTCAGTGGAGGCGCTGGTGCGGCTGATCGGGGCAGCCGCTGCATTTTTTCTTGGTTGGGGTCTGCCAGCTTTCTTAATCATCTGGTTTTGCGCCCGTGTCGTCGCCGGCATTGTCCTGGTGACAGGTGCAGCGTTCGAATACCGCCGCCGCGACTTGATGAAAGGCATGAACTGGACACTGCGCGGTATCAGGAAGCCGTTCCCAGGCATATGGCGCTTTGTGCTGGCGACCAATTTCACGACCACTGCGGCGGCCACAACGAACCATCTCGGGCCGCTGGTGATCGGTGGATTGGCGGGGCCCGCTGCGGCCGGGCTGTTACGCATCGCTGAACGGCTCGCCGAGGCGGTCGCCAAACCTACGAAGATGCTGATCCCAGCGATTTATCCCGAAATCGCCCGGATGGTGGTGCGCGCCGAGCTCGGCGAGTTGAAACGGCTGTTATTGCGTTCGGCGGGCTTCGCCTTCGCCGGCGCCGTCGTCGCCATGACTGTCCTCGTGCTTTTCGGGCCTTTCCTGTTACGACTCATCGGCGGCGAAAACGCCGTTACGGCGCATCTGGTGCTGGTCTTGCTGGGTCTCGCGGCGCTCACTCTGCTCGTGGCTTTTTCGGTGGAGCCGACGCTGATCACCATTGGCCGGCCCGGCGCCGCGTTGGTTGCGCAACTGCTGGGCTTTGCTGTCTACGTCGCTACGTTGTTCGCTTTGACGCCGACGATCGGTCTGTTGGCGGCCGGCGTTGCTGCGCTCGCGTCCGCCGTCGTCATCGTGGCGGCGCGGTTCTTGCCGGTCGCGCGGTGGTTCCGCGAGCAGGAGCGACGGGGCTAAAGAAAAATGCGAGTAAACCTCACTCGGCATTTTGCCCTTGGTTTTTTGTTTTGCCGCATGATTTTGCAAAAAACCGAACCTCATGCTGAGCTTGTCGAAGGGCCACTTTTTCGTAAAATCATGCTGCCAATTAAGAAACCTAATAATCGATTGCAAAATTCACGATTCGAATTACTCACATTTTGCTATAGTCTGTATATTGATTATTCTGCTGCAGCCATGGCAGGCTCGGTCTTTTTCAAATAGGCGTTCTGGTCATGTTCCAGTGCGCCTTTTGGCAAGTGTTCCCAATAATCGCCCAGTTCCTGTTCAACGCGATCAGCATAAAAATCCGGAATTGTTTCCGTATCCCGCTCAAAGAACGCGCGCATCTGTTTGTCGGTTTCAAGTCGGCCCCGCAACATGGTCTGATATTTTATGCGCCCGAACCCTTCCGATGATACAGCGCGCACAACGTTCATCCATTTAGGCGTCCAGCCTGGTGTCGCCCTTGCCCGTCGTCCGATTACCTTCATGCTAAAAGAGTGTTTCGTCAAATCGATGAGTTGGTCGTAAAATTGCGGCCATTCATAATTAACCGGCTTAATATTCATCGCTTGGTTATTATTCAGGAAATGGAACGGAAACCGTAATACCCGATTTGCTTTTTGCAGCTCCAGATTAAGAGGAGCAGCTTGGCCAAACGCCGAAAACAGCGAATAGGCGGGGAATGCGCCCGGTGTACGATCAAGAAATTCCTTTGTCAGTTCAAACGGTTCCGGCCCGTCGTCACAGTCGAGCCCCATGACAAAGTTCGTTTGCACGTAGGGAATGTGGCGCATAATCGTATTGATATGATCAGAAACCTGCAGCATTTTGTCATGCGCCCGTTTGCCGCCAGTTTTCGATTTGTTGCCCAAATCATACCAGGATTCAATACCAGGCAAGACAGCTTCAAAACCTGCTGTTGCAAGCCGCTTGCATCGTTCTTCCGACAGCAGCGACAGGCTGCTTTCTGCAATATGGCGAATGCGGTGTTGTGGATCAGCGTCTTCAATGACTTCCAAAATTTCGTCAAACCTCACCCCAAAATTCGGATCATGCCAGCCGACAATGGGTCGGCGATATTTTGTCAGGAGAAATTTCAGATCGTCACGAATTTGCTCAAAGCTAAGCGGCTGATATTTGATCACGGAATCAATACAAAAACTGCATGTATAGGGGCAACCGAGACTGCCAATCATTGGCACCATTTCAAAACTGGTCGCGGTTTTGGCCAAAGCTGAAGCAATGAACTTCCAGCGTTCTCGTACGCCCGGCAAAATCTCTGGTTGTAGCCTGGCAGAGAGAAGCCGCCCTTCGTAAGGATAGGGCGTGCAATCAGCCAGCACATCAGTGATCACGACCTTGTCGGTGAGACCCAGAACATAATCGAAATATTGCTGGGCATCTTCCGGATAGCATCGCGCATGGGGTCCGCCAAGGACTGTAACAACACCGCGCTTGCGATAGAAGCTGCTGACGGCGTAGGCAAGTTGCGCACTTTGAGTAAACGCGCCGATAAAGAGGATATCCAAATCATCAGCAAACTCGGTCATCAGGTTTTCGCTGCCGGTATAGCAGACAAAACTGACATGATGGCCCATTTCTTCGCACCAGACGGCGATCGCCTGCGGCATTATGCTGGCAAGGTTGCCATGCATGATACGCCCATAAAGAGTTGGTTTTGATCGTCTTGTTACAATATCGAGAATGCCAATCCGAAGTTTTTTAGCGCCCGTCATGATCGTGCCTTTTGCTGGCCCACTTGCTAACCGTGAACCTACCGAACGAATAAAGGCACAAGCAACGGATTAGCATTATTGAGCTTAGAGGACTGCCGCCGAAACTCCTAACGGAACCTGTGCGGTTACATCTTTTTTGCCCAACCGCGAGCGAAGAGTTCCAGTAGCGGATGGTGTAATTGCGAGTCGATCGTTGCAACATCATGTCCTGGGCTGACTATCTAAGCCCAATATCGTAGCTTCATTGAAGGTGCAAGGCACGTCGCGCATCTGCGCGTCTTTCACAGTCTAACTTACATGCAGCGGTAAGGCAGCGGTAAGAACGTCTGCGATAAATACATCGATACCGTCATTCAGACCCTGCCGAAATTCACCCGCTCTGGTTTGAAGTCGTTCAAAGATGCGGCCCGCAAACTCTAGCAAACTGTCCGGTCAAACTGGGGCAACGACATCAAGTCATTCGAGAGAGCAAGAGTATCTGTCCAATAAGGACAAAAAATACCCCGATTACCTCTCAATCTGAACGACTTAGCCACCCTTAATTTGCCGTTCATTGAGTATCCTGAATATTTTCTGGAGTTGAAAACATGCGCTTTCTCTGAGGAGGCGATATTACTCTTGGTGACCGAGACCGCGATTGACGAAGCGGGCAAGATCGTCAATATCGCGGCAAAACATGCATGAAAATCGGGAAATCATCCACTCATGAAAAACCTCTGGTCTGACCAAGAGGCGAAATCACTCGCCGAGAAATTCATGGCGCGCGGCGTTAATGAGGACGTGGCCCAGCGCGTCTATACAAGCCGGCTCGTCGGCGGCGCGCCCGACCTTGTTATCCATGGCGGCGGCAACACGTCCGTCAAGACGCGGATGCGAGATTTTCTCGGCCATGAATGCGGGGTGATCTGCGTCAAGGGCAGCGGCTGGAACCTTGCAACGATTGAACCTGCAGGATTGCCCGCGCTGCATCTGGCGCCCTTGCGCGAAGTGCGTGACTGGGAAGCGCTGTCGGACGAAGACATGGTCTCGTTCCTGCGGGCGAACCTCCTTGATCCGCATGCGCCCAATCCCTCGGTGGAAACGCTTCTTCACGCCTTCCTGCCGCACAAATTTATCGATCATAGCCACGCGACTTCTATACTTGCCGTGTCTGATCAGCCGAACGGGATTGATCTTTGCCGCGA
>JAJFFW010000042.1 GCA_021776435.1 Parvularculaceae bacterium
TTCTCGATCTTTCGCGCCGCCTGCAGCGGGGCCGAGCAGGGCGCGATGTCGCTGGCGATCGACGATCTTTGCGGCCGTAAGGAAGAGGCGTTCGCATGAGCACGGGCGCCCCCATTCTTGTCGCCGATATCGGCGGCACCAATGCGCGGTTCGCGATGGCGGGGGGCGCGGGCGAGAGCGTTTGTCTCGAGCACAGGCAGAGCTTCCGCGCCGAAGACTTTGAAGAACTGCCGGACGCGATCCGCGCTTACCTCGAAAGCTGGAGCGGCGCGAGGCCCTTGCGGGCTTGTCTCGCGGTCGCCGCGCCGGTGCCGAACGAGCGCATTGAATTTACCAATTCCAGCTGGAGCTTCGTTCCGGCGGTGCTGAAAAAATCGCTCGGCCTCAGCGCGCTCAAAGTCATCAATGATTTTCAGGCGATGGCGCGCGGTGCGGTTTCGGTCGGGCCGGATGAGCTGCAAAGCATAAAGTCTGGGGTCCCCGATAAGGATGCGCCGTCGGCGGTGTTCGGGCCCGGCACGGGGTTGGGGCTCGGGCTTGCGGTCCCGGTGAATGGTGGGGTGCGGATCATTTCGACCGAAGGCGGGCATGCGGCTTTTGCGCCGCAGGATGAAAAGGAAATCGAGGTTTTGCGCTTTATCCGGCGCGAGCATGCTTATGTTTCCTATGAGCGGGTCTTGTCGGGGCGCGGGCTCGTCAATCTGCACCGGGCGCTCTGCGCGCTGGCCGGCAAGACCCGGGTGACGCTGAAACCGTCGGAGATCACCGCCGCCGCGCTTGACGGATCGCTGCCCGTCGCAAGGGAGGCGGTCGAAATGTTCTGCGCCATTCTCGGCGGTTATGCCGGCGACGTTGCGCTGATGACCGGCGCGCGCGGCGGCGTTTATATTGCTGGCGGCATCGCCCCGAAAATCAAGGACATCCTGCTGGCGAGCAAGTTTAGGGAGCGTTTCACCGGGCGTGATTCAATGCGCGATTATGTCGAGGCGATCCCGGTGAAGCTGTTGCTGTCGAGCGAGGCCGCGCTTGTCGGCGCGGCGCTGTGCATGGAGGCAGAACCGGCGCGGTAGGCGCGAGAAATAAACAAGAGAAAGTACGATGACAAAAACCATGATAGAAGTATTGCGCAAGGCGCGCGTCATGCCGGTGATTGAAATTGATGACGTCGCCTCTGCTATTCCGCTCGCCGAAGCGCTCGACGCTGGCGGGCTTCAGGTATTTGAATTCACCTTGAGAACGCCTGCGGCGCTCGGCGCGATTGAGGCCGCAAAAAAGGCGCGTCCCGACCTCGCGATCGGCGCGGGCACCGTGCTCTCCATTGACGACGCTGAACGCTCGATTGCGGCGGGGGCGGATTTTCTGGTGACGCCCGGCGCGACGCCTGCGCTGCTGGCGGCGTTGTCGAGACTTGGAACGCCCGTTTTACCGGGCGTCGCCACCGCGTCGGAGGCGATGGCGGTCATGGAGGCCGGGATCAACCCGATGAAATTCTTTCCGGCCGAAGCGGCGGGCGGGCCGGCTTATCTGAAATTGCTGGCCGGGCCGCTGCCGAAGGCGCTGTTTTGTCCGACCGGCGGCATCGGGCCCGAGCGCGTCGACGATTATCTGGCGCTGCCCAATGTCGTCTGCGTCGGCGGCTCCTGGGTCGCGCCGAAAGACGCGGTCGCGGCAAAAGACTGGGCCCGCATCACCGAAAACGCCAGGCGCGCGGCTGGCGGCGAGAGCAAATCGCAATCAAGTTGATGCAACGCTTTCATCGCTTGCGCCATTGTTCGCCCCCTCCGTCTCGCTGCGCTCGACACCTCCCCCGTAAACGGGGGAGGAATAGGGTGTGCTTGGTGCAAGTGTTCTTCCCCCGCAAGCGGGGGAAGTGGCCCGCGCCGAAGGCGCGGGTCGAAGGGGGGAAGGCGAGTGATTCTACCGCGTTGCAAATCGCTCTTGCGTTTCAGCCGAGCGCTTCGGCGACGCCTTTGAAAAACGCCGCGCCGTGCGCGCCGCGCGGCATGCTTGAAATCCTTATACGGCCGAAAGCCGAACAGGATCTTATCGGAATTTGGCTCTATACGTTCAATCAATGGGGCGAAGCCCAGGCCGACGCCGATCTCGACGAGCTAAACTGCGGGATCAACAGCTTATACCAAACTGTATAAAGAAGAACCTATATCAGGCGAAGAACGTCCCCTCTCCCCTTCGGGGAGAGGGTTAGGGTGAGGGGGTAGAGGAGTCGGTGAAATCCTTTGATTCACCTTCCCCTCACCCGGTTTTCTGATGAAAATCCGACCTCTCCCCGAAGGGGAGAGGTAAAGGACCGTGCACGCAGCATGAGTCAGGATCAACACAGTTTGGTATTACTGGAGAATCCGAATATCGGCGCTGATTACGATCAGGTTTGCGAACGGTATCGGCGCTTTAGCATCAACCGTCACAGAGTGTTTTATCGACTGACTGGCGAGGCGATTGAAATCATCCGTGTGCTCCATGAAAACATGGATGTGGAACGGAATTTGGTTTAAGCAAAAGCTTGCCTCAGCCGAGCGCTTCGGCGACGCCTTTGAAAAACACCGTGCCGTCAGAACCGCCGAGAAGCGGCGAGGTGACTCGCTCAGGATGCGGCATCAGCCCCAGCACATTGCCGGCCTCGTTGAGCAGTCCGGCGATATCGCGGGCCGAGCCATTCGGGTTGTCGACATAGCGAAACGCCACCCGGCCTTCGCCCTCGATCTGATTTAGCGTTTCCTCGTCTGCAAAATAATTGCCGTCGTGGTTGGCGACGGGGAAGGTTGCATAGTCGCCTTTTTTATAGGCGCGCGTGAACAGCGACTGATCGTTTTCGACCCGCAATGTGACGGAGCGGCAGACGAAATTGAGCCCGGCATTGCGCAACAGCGCGCCGGGCAGAAGGCCCGTTTCGGTCAGAATCTGGAACCCGTTGCAAATGCCGATCACCGGCGTTCCTGCTTTCGCCTTTTCGATGACCGCCGTCATGATCGGCGAGCGCGCCGCCATCGCCCCGGAGCGCAAATAGTCGCCATAGGAAAACCCGCCGGGCAGAACGATAAAGTCCGTATCGGGAAGGCTGGTCTCCTGGTGCCAGACCATGGTTGGGCATGCGCCCGTAACATGTTCCAGCGCGACCGCAACATCACGGTCACAATTCGAAGCGGGGAAAACGATGACGGCGGGTTTCATGAAACGTTTCCGTCATCCCGTGCGCATTGCAGCGTGAAACGCCGCAATGCAGACACGGGATCGCTATCGGTTGTTTCGCATTTCGGCAAGATCGATCCCGGTTCTGCGCAGCAATATTTCATATTGCAGCGCGCCCGGGATGACGAAAAAAAATATGCATTACCCCATGACCTCAATCGAATAACTCTCCATCACCGGATTGGCGAGGAGCTTTTCACACATCTCTTCAAGGATGGCGCGGCCCACCGTCTGGTTGGTCTCGCTGAGTTCAAGCTCGATCACCTTGCCCTGGCGTACCTCGGACACGCCGTCAAACCCGAGCCCGGCCAATGCGCCTTCAATCGCCTTGCCTTGCGGATCAAGAACGCCGTTCTTGAGCGTGATCGTAATTTTGGCTTTCATCGCGTCTCTCTTTCGGCGCGGCCCATGCTGATGTGAATCGCATGGCTCTATGCACTTCGCCTCCTTACCCTGCGCGCGCCGTCCGGGCAATATGGAGCGGTCCGGCATTAATCAGGAACAGACCTGACAATGCCCCATTCCTTAAAAAGAATGGTTCACTACGCCGTATACGACGGGAGTTAGGTCTGGCCACTTTGCCCGGTTGATGGGGGTCGTTATTTCTCGTTGTCGCTGACAAGGACGGGCCCGCGCGCGCCTGAGCTCTCGTTCTCACGCAGAACGCCCAGCCGGCGGGCAACTTCCCGGTACGCTTCAGTGACGCCGCCGAGGTCTTTTCGGAATCGGTCCTTATCCATAATATCGCCAGTCTCCATGTCCCAAAGCCGGCAAGAATCAGGACTGATCTCATCGGCGACGATGAGCCTCATCATATCGCCTTCATATTGACGACCGAACTCTATCTTGAAGTCGACCAGCTTGATGCCCACACCGGCGAACATGCCGGACATATAGTCATTAATTCTGAGGGCGAGGGCCATCATATCGTCGATTTCCTGGGGGTTTGCCCAATTGAAAGCGGTAATGTGTTCTTCCGATACGAGCGGATCGCCCAACTCATCATTTTTGTAATAAAACTCGATTATGGAACGCGGCAATGCGGAGCCGTCTTCGAGCCCGAGGCGCTTGACCAGCGAGCCCGCAACAAAATTTCGAACGACGACTTCGATCGGCACGATTTCGACATGGCGAACCAATTGTTCGCGCATATTGAGACGACGTATAAAGTGGGTGGGCACGCTGATGCGCTCCAATCCCATCATAATAAACTCGGAAATACGATTGTTGAGGACTCCCTTGCCCTCCAGCACCGCGTGCTTTTGATTATTGAAGGCAGTGGCATCGTCCTTAAAATATTGAATAAGCGTCCCAGGTTCCGGCCCTTCAAAGAGGATCTTGGCCTTGCCTTCATAAATTTGCTTACGACGCGCCATGGTCTTCTTCCTTTTGTGGCTTATCAGCGATGGGCGCTCGGCCGGCGACTCGGTCGACCCGGCCCTAACCTTGGCTAGCACGCTACCGGGAATGCGGAAAGCGCGGGTGATACGCGCCCCAATTGGGGATGGAAACCCCTAAAATTCATCTCATTACTGCAATTGCACACGGACGCCGCGCCGGATAATAAATGAGGGGGGGCGCATGCGGCGCCCAGGCGTATTCGGAGGCTTTGAGGATGACGACGTTCGACGATCGCAAAGATAAATACGAGAAGAAATTTGCGCACGACCAGGGCTTGCAGTTTCGCGTTCAGGCGCGCCGAAACAAACTTTTGGGACAATGGGCGGCTGAATTGATGGGATATGAGGGCGAAAAGGCCGAAGAATACGCAATTGCTGTCGTTAAATCTGACCTGGAGGAACCAGGTGACGAAGACGTCTTCCGCAAGATACGAGGTGATTTTGACCGGACAGGCGTTGCTCAATCGGATCACCAGATTCGCCGCCATATGGAAGAATTAATGGCCAAGGCGGTTCAGGGACTCCGAGAGGAGGGTTAGTGGTGATCTTTCAGCAGCTTGTCTCGATTTGTGCGGAAATTTCCATTTTCTCCCGCTCATCCCGGCGAAAGCCGGGACCCAGCGCGGAGTCAGAACTGGGTCCCGGCTTTCGCCGGGATGAGCGGAGGTGGAAAACTGTCAGCCAATTTGATGAAAACCCGAACAACCTAGTGAAAGACAACAGCTAGTGGCGAAATACAACAAAATCGCTGTCATTCTTGCGGTGGGAGCGGCGATTTGGTTCGTCGTTGCTTTTCACGACCTGATTAAGACCTTCATTCAATGGTCTGAGGTTCCCGAAGGCATTTCCCGGGAGGGATTCGGCTTTTCGGGGTCGCTGTTTTCCATCCTTGATTCTCTGTTCCTGCTCGGCTCCGCTGCGATGGTCGAGTATCTCAGCAGAATTTGGCATGTGCTGAAACATATAGAAGATCGATAGAATCAGGACGGAAAATTCATGGGACGAGTAGCAGGCAAAAAGGCTTTTATAACTGGCGGCGCCCAGGGGCTCGGCGCCTGTTTCGCGCGGATGCTGGCGGACGAGGGCGCGAAAGTCGCCGTCACCGACATTAATTTCGATGGCGCACAAACGACCGCGGCGAAGATCAACGAGAGTCATCCAGGCGCCGCGACGGCTTTAAACCATGATGTAACAAACAAAGAGAATTGGGAAAACGCACTCGCCGATGCGGACGCCTTCATGGGCGGGATCAGCGTCCTGATCAATAATGCCGGCATCGGCTCGTTTGGTTCCATCGAGTCGGAGACCTATGAGGGCTGGCGGCGCACCCAGGCGATCGATGTTGATTCGATTTTTATCGGCACACAAGCGGCAATGCCCTATCTGAAAGCCTCGCAGCCAGCGTCCATTATCAATATCTCGTCTGTCGCTGGTATGGTCGCTCATGGAGACATGCTTTCATACAACACCGCCAAAGCGGCTGTTTGGATGATGTCAAAGTCTATTGCCTTGCATTGCGCGAAAGTAAAATTAGATATTCGGTGTAACTCAGTGCACCCCGTGTTTACGCGCACAGCGATCATTGATCCTCTTGTGGCGCTTGGTGGAGGAGGCGAGGAGGGTGAGAGGCGGCTGACCAGCCAAATTCCCCTTAGGCGGCTCGCCGAGCCAGA
>JAJFFW010000043.1 GCA_021776435.1 Parvularculaceae bacterium
TACGCCATGGCGATATTATCAAAATATCCGATCGATACGGCGCGCGTGCGCACCTTCCAAAAGTTTTTGTGGAAAGACATGTCGGGGGCCATGCTGCCCGACGATCCGGCGACGCCAGCGTCGGCTGACTGGTACGGCGCCGAGGCGATGTCCATATTTCGCCTGTCGTCGAAGAGCCATTGGGACGTTCCTGTTTTGATCGGCGGCGCTCGGGTTCACGTGCTCGCAGTTCACCCGACACCGCCGGGGTTTGATGGCGAAGAAGATCGCAATGGAAAGCGCAACCATGACGAACTTCGTTTCTGGGCGGACTATATCGCAGGTAACAAAGCAGATTATATTTATGACGATGCGGGCCAATATGGCGGACTGGGCGCTGGCGAACGATTCGTGATCCTGGGTGATCTCAATGCCGATCCCAATGATGGAGGGGCAGTGCCTGGAGCGATAGAACAATTGCTGAATTCGGAGTTTGTTCAGCCGACTTCGACGCCGAAAAGTGCGGGCGGCGCCATACAAGCGGGTTTACAGGCGGGCGCGAATGCGGTGCATGAAGGCGATCCGGCCGAGGATACAGCTGATTTTAATGATGACCCAGAAATGGGTATTGGGAATTTGCGGCTCGACTATGTGCTGATCTCAAAAGCTGGCCTCAGCGAAAAGGGATCAGGTGTGTATTGGCCCACACCGGATGAATCTCATTTCGATTTGATCGGTCCGGGCTTTCCGGTTGAGAGTTCAGATCACCGCCTTGTCTGGCGTGATTTGATCGTGAAAGGCGAATGATCTGATTGAGGCGCAATTTTGAATCTCAACAAGCCTTAGGTGTTTGCTGAAAAACCCCATCGTACAGCCCATCCTTCGAGGCACGGACTTCGTCCGTGCACCTCAGGATGAGGAAATTTAGTGGGTTACCTCATCCTGAGGTGCGAGGCCGGGCTTGATCCGGCCGAGCCTCGAAGGACGAGGTAACCCTGAAAAAAGTTTTTCAGCAAACTGCTAAAACGTCGCAGCAAACAAAGGCTGGTCGTGGCTGAAGCCTGCGCGCTTCATGCCGTCCGAGTTCCAGGCGAAGGCGATGCGCCCGTCGCGGGAAACTGCGATGACGCCGCCATCGCCGCCAAGTCTGGCGACATCGCGAATAAGTTCATTGGCGGCCAGTTGAAGGTCGGCGCCCTGATACCGCACACGGCTGGCGACATCCTGCGCGCCGCCGGCGAGGATGAAATACTCGCCAAGACCGGTACAAGACGCAGCGCAGAATTCATCCGCCCACGTGCCGGCGCCAATGAGCGGCGTGTCGCCCACGCGCCCTTCGAGTTTACCGAACACGCCGCCCGTAGACGTCGCGGCCGCGAGCCTGCCGGAAACATCCAACGCGACGGCCCCGACAGTGCCGTGCCCGAGTTCAGGGGCGGTCATTTCATCCGGTCTTACGCCTACTGGGGTTATGTAATAATTTTCAGGATCTGTAATGAATTCGAAGCTCTGGGCGCGACAGAAATTCTCGGCGCCAAGTCCCGCCAGCATAACGTGGGGCGTTCTCTCCATGACCGCCCGCGCTGCACGGATTGGGCTTTTGAGATGCGCAACAGCCGCAATCGAGCCTGCATTTCGCTTGAGGGGGCCGGATTCACTCGCCATGATCGATGCGTCGAGTTCGGCGTAGCCAGCCCGGTTTGGCGGGGCGCCCTTGCCGGCGATATAAAGGCCGGACTCTTCCATCTTGGCGACCATTGTCTCGACGACATCCAGTGCTGATGCGCCATCGTTCAACAGGCGCTCTCCATTTCCGGCAAGATCAAGAAGGTGGGCCTCCGCCTTTGAATAGTCCCGGTCTTGCCTAACGCCGGCGCCGCCATGAAGGGCGAGCGCGCAATTGGGGTGTTTGGTCATTTTCCACCTGTTGGGACGTTAAAATTCGGACGATGACGGTATTCTAACGCTTTTCGAAGTCTAGCCAACTGCAGCGCTGCGCCTTAAGACGACGCGATTGAAAGGGTTATGAATATGTCATCGCTTGTCCTTATCCGCCATGGCCAGAGTGAATGGAATCTTCAAAATCGATTTACCGGTTGGGTTGATGTGGATCTCACAGATAAGGGGTGCGCCGAGGCTGTAAAGGCGGGCCTTTTGTTGAAGGAGTCCGGTGCAGAATTTTCCGCCGCCTACACGTCGGTCCTCAAGCGCGCCATTCGTACACTCTGGTTCACACTCGATGAAATGGACCGGATGTGGCTGCCGGTGACCCGAGACTGGCGGTTAAACGAGCGTCATTATGGCGCCCTCACCGGGTTGAACAAAGCTGAGACGATGGAAAAGCATGGCGCTGATCAAGTGAAGATTTGGCGTCGCAGCTATGATACGCCGCCGCCGCCTCTGAGTGCGGAGAGTGTCTACAATTCCGCAAATGACCTCCGTTACGCCGGGCTTGATCGGGCTGATTTGCCACTCACGGAATCGCTCAAGACGACACTTGAGCGCGTCACCCCCTGTTGGATGGCGGAGATTGCGCCACGCATTCTTGCAGGTGAGTCCTTGATCATCGCCGCTCACGGCAATTCCATTCGTGCGATCGTGAAACTTCTTTTGAATGTCGCCGACGATGACATCGTCCACGTTGAAATTCCTACCGGCAACCCGCTGGTCTTCGAATTCAGTCGGGGCGCGCTTACGCCTCGCTCTGCGCGTTATCTCGACGAGAGCCGCGCCGAGAACCTGCCGGCGCTGGCGTAACAGACTCCGTTAATTTTGACCCATGCGGTGAACACGGACCTTCACCTCTCCCCGATGGGGAGAGGGAATCCGGCCGTCTGTTTGGCATTTTCTGTTTGGCGAATTGAGTCCGAATTCTGAGGACTTCAATCGACAGCGATGACACCCGCGGCTGTCAGAGCTTCGATCTCTTCGTCCGATAACGACAACCGCGTCGACAAAATTTCAACTGTTTGCGCGCCTAATCGTGGCGGCGCCAGATCGTAGCGAGACGGTGTTTTAGAAAATTTTACCGGATGCGCCACATAGTTCTGGTTTGGCGCATCGTCGCGTGACATCGCCACAGTCATATCGCGGGCTTGTATATGAGGGTCGTTGAAGATCTGCTCAATGTCGTTGATAGGGCCAGCGGGCACACCAGCTTTTTCCAGTTTCATGAGCCAGTGGGCGGCCGGTTCCTTTTCAAGGATGGGGATCAAAATTGCCTCCAAAGCGTCGTAATTTGAAACTCGGTTACTATTGTTTTTGAATCTGTAATCAGTATGAAGATCGGTTACTTCAAGCGCCATGCAGAAATTGTAAAACTGATCATCATTGCCGACAGCGACAATGATATGGCTGTTTGCTGTTTTGAACATCTGATAAGGCGCAATGTTGGGGTGTGCGTTGCCCATACGCTCAGGGGCTGCGCCAGAAACAAGATAATTCATTGCTTGATTGGCGAGCATGGCGACTTGGCAATCCAGCAGCGATACGTCGAGATGTTGGCCCTCGCCAGTGCGCTCGGCGTGGCGTAGCGCCGCGAGAATGCTCGTTGTTGCGTACATACCGGAAAATAAATCGGAAACGGCGATGCCGACTTTCATAGGACCGTCGCCTGGATCGCCGTCGCGTTGGCCGGTGACCGACATCAATCCGCCCATCGCCTGAATTATAAGGTCGTAACCGGGTCGAGCGGCATAGGGGCCTGTCTGGCCAAAGCCGGTAATGGAGCAGTAGACCAGACGGGGGTTGATGGTCTTTATCGACTCGTAATCGAGCCTATATTTTTTCAGACTGCCGAATTTGAAATTCTCGATAAGAATGTCGGACTTTTTGGCTAAGCTCTGAACGATTTTCGCGCCATCGGGATGAGCGATATCAACGGCGACAGATTTCTTATTGCGATTGGCGGCGAGAAAATACGCGGCGTCGTTCGTCTGATCTTTTTCGTCGTTGAGAAAAGGCGGCCCCCAACGCCGGGTATCGTCACCTGCGCCGGGTCGTTCGATCTTGATGACGTCTGCACCGAGATCGGCGAGCAATTGACTAGCCCATGGTCCGGCGAGAACACGAGACAGGTCGAGTACAGTGACGCCCTCAAGGGCGGTCGGCGTGGGTGATTTCTTCATGACGCAACGATAACGCGGGCGTTGAGCCACGCAAACTGCAAAGGTGTTTGACCTATCGTATCGAAAACGATTGTATACGCGAAACCAAACAGGAGGGTGGCGATGAAGGGTTTGATGATGGATCGACCGTTATTAACAACGGAAATCCTCAAACATGCCGTGAGAAACTATCGACATACCGAGATTATTACGCGCACGGTCGAAGGCCCTATTCATCGGTATACCTTCAGCGATTCCGAAAAACGAATCAAGAAACTCGCCAACGCCCTGGTGAAGATGGGCGTGAAGCCGGGCATGCGGGTGGGGGTGATCGGATGGAACACCTATCGTCAATTTGAACTTTATTACGCAATCGGTGGTATTGGCGCCGTTTGTCACACCATTAATCCCCGCCTCGGCCCTGAAAACGCGCTCTATGTGATCAATCACGCTGAAGATGACATTCTCTTTTTTGATACGACTTTCACAACGCTTGTCGCTCAATTGGCGCCCAATCTTAATACTGTGAAGACTTTTTTTGCGTTGACCGACAAACACCACGCCCCGGATTTTGATGCGCCATTGCTCACTTATGAAGAACTGATCGCACCGGAAAGCGATCACTTCGTATGGCCCGAATTCGATGAGAACACGGCCGTGGCGCTTTGTTATACGTCTGGCACGACAGGCTTGCCGAAAGGCGTACTTTACAGTCATCGCGCGCTCGTGTTGCAAACCCTGGCGACGAGTTCCGCGAGTATTCTCAGTTATCGAGAGGGCGATGTTATTTTGCCTGTTGTGCCGATGTTTCACGTTAATGCGTGGAACATGCCGTACTCATGCCCGATGATCGGTTGTAGCCTGGTGTTTCCAGGGCCCGGGCTCGATGGGGAAAGCCTGAGCGAATTGTTCGAAACCGAAAAAGTCACCCATGCTCTAGGTGTGCCGACTGTTTGGCTTGGGCTTCTTCAATATCTTGAAAAAACCGGAAAATCATTACCGCATCTAAAGTCCGTTTTAGTTGGTGGTTCTGCTCTTTCTGAAGCTCTTATTCGCGGGTTTGAAAAACATGACGTTGAAATGATCCAGGGTTGGGGCATGACAGAAATGTCGCCAGTCGGGACAATCAATGCATTGTCGCAAGAATCAAAAAAGCTTCCGGATAAAGAACGCTATGCGCTCCAGTTAAAACAGGGCAGGGCGCTGCCATTTGTCGATATGCGTATCGTTGGCGACGATGGCGCAGTTCTTCCCAATGATGGCGAAACGACTGGAAATCTCCAGGTTCGCGGGTTTTGGATCATTGCTAATTATTATAAAGCCGACAAGGAGACCGTAACCGAGGATGGTTGGTTTGATACCGGTGACGTCGCTGCGATTGACGAAGACGGATATATGCAGATTACGGATCGATCGAAAGACGTTATAAAATCTGGTGGCGAATGGATTTCTTCCATTGATATAGAGAATGCCGCCTTACTCCACCCCGGCGTGGCGCAGGCCGGTGTTATCGGCGTCTATCACCCGAAATGGCAGGAGCGACCACTTTTGGTCGTCGCGAAAAAAGAGGGACAAAACCCTTCAGCCGAGGACATCAGCGCATTTGTCAATGAACGTTTGGCCAAAATTGCTTGGCCGGACGCCGTAGAATTTGTTGATGAAATTCCGCTCGGGGCTACGGGAAAAATTTTAAAGACACGATTACGAGAAATGTTCAAAGGGTATGAACTGCCAGTTTAGGTCACAACCCATGAACCGTCATCCCGGAAGCCAATTTGCCCCAAATCTTTGATTTGGTTGGTGAATTGAGCTATCCGGGATCCAGAGCAGCGTGCACTTCGGCCGCGGCCCTGGATCCCGGATCTAACAACCATTGGCCGAATGCCTGCGGAATTCGGACGGTTGTAACAGCCTGTCCCGGACTTGATCCGGGGTCCGGGATGACACGCGTTCCGGGTTTATGAGTCGGTGACCTAAGCCGAAACGTAAGTCTTGCCGTGAGGACATTCTTCTTCTCGCCTTCGATTGGCGCGGCGCTCGAAATCCGCTATGCGGGATGAAAATCAAGGTATAGTAGTTACGTGAACGACTCTCGACCGATCCCAGGCATAAGAAATCAACGGCGGGCGCCCTCTGACGGAACCGCGGAGGTTCCGTTGCGTTTTCAAGGCATCGTAGAATCTGACGCAGATCACAAATTGGTGGCGGAAGACCCATTTGGCAGGAATAACACCTACCCAATCGAGCCCAGTTTCGATTCGGGGTCCCGTGACTGGAACGCGACCAGCCGCCAAGTTTGGCAGGTCTCACGTTTAGCAGCGGTTTTTATTTTCTTCGCGATCGTCGTGGGTTGGCCGCTCGGGGATTATCTGGCCTTCATGAAAACAGCCGCCCCCGCACAGACGTGGTCTCCGTTTTTATCCTTCCCTGCTGGCGCGCTGATGCTGGCCGTAATCGCACCGGTATTAATCCTGCTATGTGGATACTTCCTGTCTCACACAATGACTATGATGAATGCCGCAGAGTCGATTGCCTCCGCTGCACGTCAATTCATCCAACCCGAAGAAAGCGCGACCCAGAATGTAAAAATTGTCGGCTCTGCCGTCCGTGGCCAGATGGATGCGCTAAATATTGGTCTCGACGGCGCTCTCACCCGGCTCGCTTCAGTAGAAGCAATGATCCGCCAACACGTCGAAGCTATTGAAATTGCAGGCGCAGCGATTGAAAGCCGCGCCGTTGGCGCAGTCGAACGCGTCGCTAGCGAACGTTCACGTTTGATGGAGCTCACCGAAAGCCTCAACGCCCATGCAGACTCATTCGCCGCAGCGATTGCAGAAAAAGCACAAGCGAGCATCGAAACCCTGCAATCAGCCGATAGCCTTTCCATGCGAGCCGAGACAGAGTTTGATGACCGCCTTACGCGTTTAGAAGCTGCCGCACAAAGGGCGTTGAACAGTTTCGATACGTTAAAAAACGCCTTACGCGGTGCGGACGAGACCGTCCGTGCGTCCAGCATCGCCCTAGAAACTTCCGCCCATCAATCACGCGAGGCATCGCAACAAGCGACTGAGGCCGCCGAAGCCGCCATTCGCGCCTCGGATGAAGCGAAGCAGGCGTCGAAAATTGCGATCGAATCCACCGCCAGAGAAACGGAGCGGATCGCTGACGCTGCCATTGAAGCAACCTCACGAGAGGCCGCCAAGATTTCTGACGCTACAGGAAAAGCAATTGAAGAGGTGAAACGGAGCACGGCCAGCGTTGTCGCTTCCGCCGCCGAAGACGCAACAAAAGCGACGAGAGCCGCAGAGTTTGTCACACACGCAGCCCGCAAGGCTTCAGATGCAGCCGCCAGAGCATCAGCCGAAGTGGATGAGGCAAACCTTCTCGCTCAAGAGCAAGCGACCGAAGCAGCCGATCGGATAGAAAAACGTGGCGCCGCCTTACTGAAAGCCCGCCAAGCCCTAGAAAATGAAAACGCGCGCCTGGAAAGTTTGATAGATGAACAACGCCAGCGCGCTGATCGCCTGGCCGGCGCCATTGCAACTCAGACTGGACGACTGAGCAAGCTGGCGGAGACGCAGCAGCGTGAAAAGATCGCGAGCGAGAAACCGGCTGATCGCCAAACGTCATCGGAACAAGGGAAGAGCGCAAAGTTCGACGCCAGTAACGTTCAATCTCAAGAGAGTGTTAAGCATACGCCCATCGCGAATAAGCCGCCTTCTTCACACAGAAAATCCAAAAAGCAGGATTCAGCACCGGTAAAAGACAACGATGTTCTAGACCTCACTACCAGCAATCGAGCGCATGCCGATGAAGGGGACAAAGTTAGAGAGAATCGTAAAAAACCGAATCCTGATCAAGATGTTCAATCTGAAATTTCACGTTTGGATGTTCTGGCGCGCGATATCGCTGAACGGCGAAAACGCTCTCGCCAGGAGCCTCCCCTGAGTGCGTCCAAGTCAGACCCTAAGAAAGCCCCCCCCAGTCGCGATAAACAAAATATATCATGGCGGGAAATTCTAGACGCAGCCGAAGACGCTGAACCGTTGGACCTTGCCGGCGCCTCAAAATCCAAACCGGTGAAATCCACACATGAAAGCGCTGCAGCCGATGCAATTCAAATTATCGGCAAGCTTCAAAACTTTACTCTGGATCTCGAAACACGCCTTTACGGCGCCCCTCCTCCGGCCCTTCGTGAACGTTTCGACACCGGCGACAGAAATGTCTTCGCCAATCGGCTATTACGTCTTAATGAAGCAGATGTGAAACGCCGCATACGGACAGAATCCAGTCGAGACAAGACGTTCGATCACGGTATTCACGAGTTTCTCCAGCGTTTCGAAAATCTTCTCGAAGACGCAACAACTTCAGAAACGGTTGATGAAGATCTAGAGGAATATCTCAGCTCGCCACTTGGTCGGGTATACTTATTGATCGGAGCGACGGTAGGTTATTTCGCCTGAGTAGCGATTTCCCCGTTCTCAAGAACCCACACGACAATCTCTCCGAATTGCGCCTGTAAGGCGCGGTCAAAAGCTGCGAGCACGGTGTCAACGTCGTCCCTTGAAACGTCTTCGATATTATCAAACAGATGCGCGGCGTACACGGTCCCCTTCCCGTCCGTAAGCCGCGCGAATACCGACGCTCTTACTACCCGAGTGCTTCCTATATATTCGGCCTGCAACGCCCGGATATCCGTCTGGAGGACGATGTCTCCAACCGGAATGGCGGATCTATCCCCTACGCCCAATATACGCCCCGAATTTTCAAGGCTTTGGATCAAACCAAATTGATAGAGACTCGGCGCCCGATCCGCCCATTCCGCTCCCGCGAAATACTCGATCCGTGCGCCGCCACGCGTCATGGCAACTCCCGTCGTATCGTAAACGCGCGTAGTCGCCGGATCGCCAACAATCAGGCTCCAGTCGACGACAGACCCATCTGTTGTCGGTGTCACCGGTGTCATCGTATAGCGCGCAGCCGGAGGGGCGCCCTCCGGCAAAATGGACACGCACCCGGAAACCAGCATAGCAGCTGTTGCAATCGCCGAGATCATCGGTTTTTTTCGAATACTATTCATTGAGCCGGCTCATATTTGGGCGCAGATTCGCCAAGGAAATACCCGCGGGGGTCCCGATCAACTTCACGCAACACATTATCAAGCGAACGTACGAGACGCCGGACCTCAGAAACTGCCGGACCGACCTGACTCAATCCCTGTTCTGTGAAAACTCGCAATGCAGCGCGGTTCTCATCCGCAATTGTACGTAACTCAATGGCAAGGGCTTTCGCTTCCGCCATTGTTGCTTCCGCTTCATGAACAGCCAACGGCGCGTCTTCGCCAAGCAACTGCTCCAGATTATCGGCGATGCCGGTTAATCTCTGAGACGCTTCGGCAAGATTGCCGGTAATCTGCACCGTATTATTTAGGATCTCCGCTACTTGCGCATCATTTTCTGAGAAAACACCGGTCAATGTCTCGACATGCGCGATGATTTTGCTGAAGCCTTCAACATTATCTTTACCCAGAAGGCGGTTTGCCGACGCAATAATGTCGCCGCTTCCTTCCAGGAATTGACTGAAGTCAGAGGCATCGGCTTCTATCGGCGGTACGCCGCGCGTCACATCCTTCAAGAAAGGAAGGTCTGGACTTCCGCCAACAAACTGGATGATTGCAAGGCCCGTAAACCCAACGAGTTCAAGCTCCGCCCTGGTGTCAAGTTTGATGGGCGTATTTTTATCTACCCGCACACGGGCGATCACAACGGATGGGTTGTCTTCCGCGAGCGTCAGCGCCCGGACTTCACCTTTTTGAATACCGTTGAAACGAACAGCGGCGCCGACAGAAAGGCCAGATACACGTTCGTTGAACACAACATCATATTCATCGAATTCTCGTTGCGTCTGCCCCAACCAGAGAATGAACAGAAAAGCGAGCGCCACCGTGCAAAGTACGAACGCCCCAATTAATACATAATGTGCCCGCGTTTCCATATTATCTGCCTAAACCACTTTAACCTGAGCCTGTTTTGTCCGCCACAGTGGATGCGTAAGCTGCGCGACCGCGAGGTCCTGAAAAATATTCACGAATCCACGGATGATCAGCGTTGCGCACATCTTCAATTGGGCCACAAACGATAACCCGCTTTTCAGCAAGCACAGCAACCCGGTCACACGCAGCATGAAGGGTATCAAGGTCATGAGTAACCATAAACACTGTTAACCCTAAGGATTCCTTGAGATTCACGATCAATTCATCAAAATTCGACGCGCCAATAGGATCAAGGCCAGCCGTAGGCTCATCGAGAAATACAATTTCCGGGTCGAGCGCCAGTGCGCGCGCAATCCCAGCCCGTTTATTCATACCGCCCGATAATTCTGACGGAAATTTATCCCCAGCGTCCGCCGATAGGCCAGACATGGATATTTTAAGAGCGGCAATGTCTTCGGTAAGCAATTTTGGCAAATGTAGATGCTCGTTAATCGGCGCCATTACGTTTTGCGCCACAGTCATCGAAGAAAATAACGCACCGCCTTGAAACAACACACCCCAGCGTTGCTCTATCGCTCGCCGCTCAGCCTCATTGGCGCGATAATAATCTTCTCCAAAAATCTTTACAACACCAGCGCTTGGCCTCTTCAGTCCAATGATTGCACGCATCAGGACGGATTTCCCCGATCCCGAACCTCCAACCACACCGATAATCTCGCCTTTACGAACATCGAGGTCGAGATTTTCATGTATCACGACATCGTCGAACTGCGTTTTCAATCCGCGAACTTCGATCATGTTTTCCGCTGTTTGGCCGCCAAGGGTCAAAAATCAATCTCCAGAAAAAACATCGCGAAAAATGCGTCGATAACGATAACCAGGAAGAGCGCTTGAACTACAGAAAGCGTCGTATGCTTACCAAGTGATTCCGCACTTCCTTCTACCTGCATTCCTTGAAAACAGCCAATGACAGCAATGACAAAAGCGAAGAATGGGGCTTTGATAATTCCTACCCAAAAATTATTCAACTCGATCATCTCTTTTGTTCGGGACAGAAATAACGCGGGAGAAATATCCATTGTCAACCAAGTGACCAACCCACCTCCAATCAACCCCAGCATAGCCGCCATGAAAGCCAACACCGGTAAAACAATGACTAACGCTATGACACGCGGCAATACGAGCACTTCCATGGGATCAATCCCAAGCGTTTCCATCGCATCTATTTCTTCGCGAATTTTCATTGAGCCAATCTGTGCGGTATACGCACTACCTGATCGGCCCGCAATCAAAATCGCCGCAAGTAATACGCCAAACTCACGCAACACAGCAAGGCCGACCAGTTCAACAGAGAAGATCTCAGCATTAAATTGACTTAGAATTTTCGCGCCCATAAACGCGACCACCGCACCAATGAGAAACGACATGAGGCCGACAATTGGCACGGCGTCGAGTCCTGCTTCTTCCATATGATGAACAATAGATTTCATCCGCAATCGTTGTGGCTGGGAAAAAACGTAAAATGCTTTCGACAGCGTAAAACCGATGAAGCTCAAAATCTCAAGCGCTGCATAATAGGCATTCACCGTACCCCTTCCGAGACGATTGAGCATCATAAGAAAAGCGTTCGGATGTTCTCGCTCAATCGCACACGGATCTAGATGCGGCATCACCTGCGCAAGAAGCGCGGCATGTAAGTCAGACGCCCCGATAATTTTCGAGCCGCCGGAACGCTGTTCACACGAGAGGAAGGTTCTCTGGATGACCATCGCACCGGCAGTATCCATCTGCTCCACATCCGTGACGTCGATTATGAGATCATAGCCCATTGATTCATCTGAAAAATGCCGCAGTTGAGCGTCGATTGAGCCAAGGTAACGCGCGCGCCATTCACCCGATGCATTCAGGCGGAAGACTGATCCATCAACATCCACATCGATTTTCGCTGCGGATTCCCGCATGATTATGACTTTCTTTACGTTCTCAACAGGACGGCGCAAAGCTTGCAGTGTTATGGTGTATATAAGGATAATAGACTGATCCTTTCCGGGTCGCGAACGCCTCATTTCGTTACAGCTAGCGTGAGAGGACCAGTCGAGTGAGTATCAAAACGGGAGCGCTCTAATTGGCCAATACTATGTTCGCAAGGCGCTTTAGATGGCTTTCAGCGCTGCCGCTTTTTTTGATCATAGCGGCGCTGGCGATTATTGCGCTGGGAACGCTCTCGGGCGCGCATTCGCCAAATGCCCACAGCCGGGAACAACTTTTCGATTTTTATCAACGACTTAAACCGGCGCCCATTGATTCAGCATCATCTTTTCATCTGATTGTCATTGATCGCGAGAGCCTGAACGCGATCGGCCCATGGCCATGGCCGCGCACGATATTAGCGCAACTCGTCGATGCCGCTCAGGCGGCAGGGGCGAAGGGTGTCCTTCTGGCGGAACCTGTGGATTCTCCTGACCCCCTTTCCCCTGAGGTGATCGGAGAATTCTGGCTGAGTGGCGCACAAGATGAAGAGCTTGGACGGCAGTTGGGTTTATTGCCCAGTACCGATGCCATGCTTGCGACCGCTCTGATGAAAGGCCCGAGCGCCATCGCCGTATCGCAATTGCCGCCAGTTGATCAGTTTTTGGATGACAGCTTTGAAAGGGTCGATATTCGCGACCTCGACTGGCTCAATTACCACAGTGCAGCGGGCGACTTCCTGGCGCTGCCAGCTGGCCGACTGCAAAACGCACTTCATGACGCCCTGAAGAAAGCCTCACAGCTCACCGTTTCTGCACTCCAACCGGACGGTGACGGCATTGTTCGACGCCTTCCTCTCTTATGGTCATTGGACGGTGTAGCGACCCCGGCTTTGGCTCTTGAAGCTGCACGCCTTGCTGCCGGAAGCGACACAAAAATCAACGTGATCGCAAGCAAAACATCCGTTTCTTCGCGAGGACAATTGCCCGACCAGATCTCACTGGACGACCAGCCGCCACAACTTGCTAGAAACGGTATATTACGCCTCTACCAACCGAAGGGAGCGGTGACCCCCTCAACCCCGGCTTGGCGTATTCTTTCCGGCGCCGGAAGCAATAGCCAGCTCGATGGTGCGGTAGTTATTATCGGAAGCGAAGTCAGCCCAACTTCCATCGTTAAGACTTCGCGGGGCGCGTTTTCAGCCGCTGCGGTGCACGCGCTCGCCGCCGAACAAATCCTCTCAGGCGTTTCTCTGAGCCGCCCAGTTTGGGCGGGTTACCTGGAGGCCATCACAGTCATGCTTTTTGGTGCAGCCGCAATCATGGCGGCGCAAAGGATGAACTTCTGGGGGACGCTCGGCTTGGCGGCTCTATTTTCAGTTGTTCTTCTTGTCATTTCCTTCGCTGCATTTTCGTTGCAGGGCCTGCTGTTAAATCCTTTGCCACCGGCATTATCGCTTTTTATCGGCGCCTTTTCGATCGCTGGCGGTAAGTCACTCGGCGTTGCCTTACGCGATGATTCTTTGCGCGGATCATTCCATGACTCATTTCCGGAACCCGTCATGAAGCGGTTACGTGAGGGAGACTCAGCGACAATTCTCAACGGTGTGGCGCGCCCAATCACCATTCTCGCCTGTGACTTGAGGCTCCTAGACGAAGATTTAAAACGCCTCGCGTCAACGCCAGACGACGTAGCCAAGATTATGGCGGCTGCGAGCATTAATTTACGCCGCACAATCATCAACAGTGGCGGGGCCGTTGATCAGGCCGAAGGAGGAAGACTCTTTGCATATTTCAACGTGCCGACAGAAACCGCAAATCATATCGAAGCTGCGTGTTCAACGGCATTGCGCCTCATCGAGAGCATGGACAAAGTCAACACCGAACTGGAATCCAGCGCCCATACGCGTGACGTACAAGTCCACTTGGCGATTGGGATCGCTACGGGTGAGTGTTTCGCAGGCCCCATGGGGCATGGCCGTCATAATCGCTATTCAGCCATCGGGCCGGCCATAGACATCGCCGCATTCCTTCGGCGACAATCTGAATTCTACGGTCCGGCCATTATTTGTGACGAAGCCGTTTATCGGGACACTCATCACCACTTTGCATTCCTCGAGCTGGATCGCCTGCGTACCAATAAATCAGAAAGGCCCGTTAGCATCCACGCGTTAATTGGTAATCCTTTTATCAAATCCAGCAAAAGCTATCGCGAACTCGACGACGTCCACCGTCAATTGCTGACATCGTATCGTTCAGGCGACTGGGCGCAAGCACGCGCCATGCTGACAAAAGCAAAAGCATCGCCAGGCGCCAAAATCGCGCTATTCGATATTTATGAGGAACGGATACAGACGATGTCTGAACAGGAAACGCCGCCCGATTGGGATGGAAGCCATCTAGTGAAAATCTAATCCTGCTCGTCGCACCAGACTTTTATTTGAGGAAGAGCGGAGTATCTCATGCGCCTGGAACTGATTGCTGCGGGGAGCGTAGGCGCGACAGCCGTCGGTTTTGCAGCGTTCGGCGCACACACTCTGGACCCAGCTTTAGCCGAGAATTTACGCAATGCCTATTTTTCAGGCTCGGATATGCATCTTGTGCATGCGCCAGTTCTATTGGCAATCTCGCTTGCAAAAAGGGAAAATCAGATGCGTACCGCATTCTGGTTGTTATTCGCCGGCGTCTTTTTGTTTAGTGGGTCGCTTTATGCGATGAGCCTATTCGATTGGCGCGGATGGGGGATGGTAACGCCGCTAGGCGGAACACTTCTCATTTCCGGGTGGCTCTTTACAGCCTATGCCGGATTGAAGAAATCCTCATCTGTCGAACGCAATCAGAAAAATTAGCGGCGTCCCTGTTGGTTGGTGGCGGCTGCGTAAGTTTCCGTTCGGTCGTCATCAATACGAGCAGCCAGACGGTCCGCAGCCTCCCCAATCGATTTAATCGCGTCGTTAAAAGACGATTTCAGAGTATCACCCGAGTGATCTCCTACAAGCACACCGTCTTTTTCCAACGCTTTTAAGGCGGCGATATAGATATCGCGGTTTTCACGCATATCACTGATCGCATTTTCGACAATCGCGATGTCGCCAACCGTTGGCCGGATCGAATAGGACGCGGCGACAGCGGCTGCAGTAAGCGATCGAGCGGCGATGAGGTGATGGTCAGCATCGGCCAGCAACGTCGGGAATGACATGGCCTGTTCAGAGAGGCTGGCCACATAAACGTCGACAGCATCGTCCTTACTGACGCGATCACGATCGCCATCACTGCCGATGAATCCTGTCAACAGCGCTCCAATGGAGATTTTTTCCGGTTTCGGCCACGATGTCTGATTGATGGCCGCTGCTGCAACCTTTAGAGCTTCACGTTCCGCTGCGGGCCCGTTCACGGCGGTCGCATGCCGCGACGGTGACATGGTGGCGCAGCCGCTCAATAATAATCCTGCAATCAACGCAATAGCGATATCACGCCGCTTAAAAATGCTGGTCACGGAACCCCGACTCCCGCAAGAAGTTAAACACATAAACCGACCCCTGTTAATCGATAACATACCTTACCTAGGAAAGTCAGCCGCCAAATGACTGATCGTCTAAATTTTTATGAACTCATCGAACCATTCGAGACCGGTTTTCTAAGAGTTTCCGAACTTCATGAGATTTATTATGAAGTCTCGGGGCGTCCAGATGGGAAACCCGTCATCGTTTGCCATGGCGGGCCGGGTGGCGGCTCTACGCCTTCAATGCGGCGATATTTTGACCCTGAGCACTATAAAATCATCATATTTGATCAACGTGGATGTGGCCATTCGCGCCCTCACGCAGAACTTCGTGAGAACAACACATGGCGCCTCATTGACGATATGGAAGCCCTCAGGCGCCATTTTCAAGTTGATCGCTGGCAAGTCTTCGGCGGGTCATGGGGATCGACGCTGGCGCTGGCCTACGCCCAAACACACCCGGATCGTGTCACAGAATTGGTGCTACGAGGCATTTTCTGCCTCCAGCGCAAGGAGCTCTTGTGGTTTTATCAGGAGGGCGCCAGCTGGATGTATCCGGACCTCTGGGAGGAATTTCTTGAGCCGATTCCTGAAGAAGAACGGGGGGACTTGATGGCGGCCTATTATCGCAGATTAACAGGCGATGATGAGGCCGAGAAAATCAAGGCTGCTAAAGCCTGGAGCCGCTGGGAAGGCGGAACCGTCTCTTTGCTTCCTTGCGAAGAGCGGGTCAAAAGTTTCTCTGATGATGCTTTCGCGACAGCTTTCGCACGCATCGAATGCCATTATTTCGTCAATAAGGGTTTTTTCAAACGCGAAGGCCAGGTGCTATTGGATGTCGAAAAAATCCGCCATATCCCAGCTGTCATTGTTCAGGGGCGCTATGATGTCGTCACCCCGCCAGTCACCGCCTGGACGCTTCATAAGGCCTGGCCGGAATCGGAACTTTGTATTGTCCAGGACGCAGGGCATGCGGCAAGCGAACCCGGCATCATCGACGCCCTGGTCAGGGCGACGAACAAGTTCGCGGCGGCGTGATCTGAAATCAAGGAATCGACGACCGAACTAGGGTTTGTTGAGATTCATCCAATGCGTCATCCCGGACATTTCGACCAGAGCTCGAGCTGTTCAGGTGTTTCGGAGCCCGCTTCGATTGCAGCCTGCGCCTGCTCACAATGCGCTTGCTCGCGCACCGCAATCCATGGCGCAATGATCGTGGAGTAAACGATCACGATGAAGATCCCCGTGGGGCAAACGTAGCGGATCAAGAACCGCCAACGCTGAAACCAGACTTCGGACTTAAAGCCAATCGCTTCTCGCGCCGTTGAAGAGGACACGACCCAACCCGCGAAAACAGCTGTGATAAAGCCTGCAACCGGCAGGATTATATCTGTTGTGGCGCTCAGGAAATCGAGGAGAACCAGGCCTTCAAACAACGCTATCGCGCCGAGCGGCTCCCAGGTGTTCCAGAACATGGCCTGGTCTTCACCATTCGTCCCAATCGTTGGCACCTGAGACAGAGCATTCAATGCGCCAATCGCAAAAATAACGAGCCCCAGAATGCTGGCTGATATGAGCCGCTTGTCTGACTTCGTCTGCTCATCAACCCATTTTGTCGATGTTTCCAAAAGGGCAATTGACGACGTAATCGCCGCAAAGAATGCCAGTATAAAAAACATCGTTCCAAATATCCCCCCGAAAGGCATGCCATGAAACGCCAGAGGCAAGGTTTGGAACATCAATGTTGGGCCCGAACCGGGCGCTAACCCCATGGCGAAGACGATCGGGAATATGGCGAGCCCCGCAACAATACCCACGCCCGTATCTGCGACAGCGACGAGGCGAGAGGAATGCGGTAAATTCTGGTCTGAACGCATATAAGCGCCGTAGGTCGCCATCAGCGCCGAACCAAGCCCTATGGAAAAGAATGCTTGGCCAAGGGCGGCGGAAATCACCGACCCGTCTTTTATACCATGGAAAAGGCCGTGCCGGACAGATCCGTCTTCTAGCAGTGTATCGCCAAGACGTACGCCGAGCAGAAAATCGATTCCTTGAGCAGCGTCACCGCGAACCATCGCAAAGCCCAATACAATAATGAGAAGGACAAAAAATGCTGGCATCAAGATCGTCACCGCAGATTCAATGCCGCTTTTGACGCCCCGAGCCACAATCGCAACTGTCAGGATCATGAAAACCGCATGGTAAATGATCATCCGGCTGGGGTCGTTGAGGAGATCAATAAGCTTGGCGCTGACCTGTTCCTCACTTTGCCCGTCAAAAGCGCCCGACGCCAGCCCGGCGAGACCGTCGCGCCCGACCGCCGCGAACAGATCCGCGCCGATCATCACCACATAGGCCATCACCCAGCCGGCGATCACCGAATAAAAAGTGAGAATGATGAACGAGCCGATCATCCCGAACCAGGACTGAAGCGCCCAGATTGAGGAACGTCCTTCGGATCGAGCAATTTTGACGACGCTTCCCACCGCCGACATGCCGCCTCGTCGCCCGATAAACAGCTCAGCGACAAGCACCGGAAGGCCGATCAAAACAACGCAGATGATATAAAAGACAACGAATGCGCCGCCGCCATTTTCACCGGCGACATACGGAAATCGCCACAGATTGCCGAGCCCAACAGCTGAACCAATGGCGGCCAAGACAAACGCCGCCCGCGATGACCAATGGTCTGTAGCATTTTCTTCTACCTGCATAATTAAGGACCCCTCCGAGATATATTGCCCTTATGGCAATCAAAATTTTAATGACTTTAGACGAATTTTTACACTTATCAGCAATTCTTGTTTGAGGAGAACCTGGATTATCTCGTATCACGTGAGGAATTGTGGTGCGAAAGCTGCTGAAAAATGGAACCATACGTGAATAATCAGCCTTTCAACCCGCCTGCGATCATCGAAGAAGACCAACTCAACGGGTTGGTCAATGCCGCAGGTATTGAAGGCACTCAAGACATTTTGACGGCATTCTGGAATTCGACTGAATCGCTGATGGCCGCCCTTAAGTCTGAAATCACAGCGAAAGATTATGATCTGGCTTCCAAAACAGCCCACGCAATAAAAGGCTCCGCAGCAAATGTCGGCGCGAAGCGTCTGGCTGCGGTCGCTCATCGCATCGAAGAGTGCTGCAAAATTGACGACATGCCTGGCGCGATTGAATGTCTAGAGCGCGCTGAACAAGCCTACACAGACACCCGTTCTGCGTTCGACGCCCACTTGGCGGCCGCTTAATTTCCTCTCCCGGTCTCTCTCAAAAGAATTCCCGCGACCGCATGATCTCTTGGTCGTGGTGAACGTGGGCGCTCATCACAAGGCCAAAGCCCGCCATGATGGTGACCATCACTGAACCGCCATACGAGACCAGCGGCAAGGGCACACCGACAACCGGCGCCAATCCCATAACCATTCCCGTGTTGATAAACACGTAAAGCGCGAATGTAACCACGACCCCCATCGACATTAATCGAGCGAAATGGGATTTTGCACGCAACGCAACCCCCATCGCCATGATGATGACACCAAGATATAGCGCCAATAGACCAACCGCGCCGACAAATCCGAACTCCTCGCCAAATATTGTGAAAATAAAATCTGTTTGCATTTCAGGCAGGAATTTGAGCTGACTCTGCGTTCCCTCCATATATCCTTTGCCGTCAAGTCCACCGGAACCGAGTGCAATCTTAGACTGTAGCAAATGATAACCCTGCCCTAACGGATCACGATCAGGATTGAGAAACGTAAGAATTCGTTCGATTTGATAGGACTTGAGAATTTCATAACGATAGGCGCCATACCCCGCCACGACTGCGCTCACGATACCGAGAAACCCGATCCTCCAACTCAATCCGGCCAGAAAAACAATCGCCACCCCCGTAGCCCCGAGTAAAAGCGCCGTACCCAGATCTGGTTGCATAAATACGAGCCCGACGGGGACGCCAATCATCAGCAATGGCGGTATGAGATATAAAATGTGTGAGACCTGCTCTGCACGGAGTCCATGATAATAGCGCGCAAGCCCCATCACGAGTCCGATCTTCATCGCTTCAGAAGGTTGGATTTGAAACCCACCAAGTTCTATCCAACGCTGAGCCCCCATATGGGATTCGCCGATAAGCGGTACAGCGATTAAAGCCGCAAGCGCTGCGAAGTAAATGGGGTAAGCAAGCGCCTTCCAAAATCTGATCCCGATGAGACCCATAGCGACGAGTAGGATCAATGCGGCGCCATAACGGGTGGCATGTTTCAAAGCCCATGGATTCCATGACCCTTCCGCTACGGAGTAGAGCGTAACCACACCCGCACCGGCGATCATCGTCAACAAAATAAGCAGCGGAAAATGCAGACGCGAAACTCGGTCGCGAAAACCACGCCGACGACTGGAAAGGATCATCGGGGACATCCGTCTACCCTCCCTGTGCGGACAGCGCCGAATTCAAGGCGAGTGAACGAGGATCAATTGCGGGACGAGAGGCGGGGTCTTTTTTCATCACAGCGCGCATGATTTCCCGCGCTTTCGGTCCAGCGATTCGAGAGCCGCCGCCGCCATGTTCAACGACGACCGCACATGCATATCGTGGATTATCGACGGGCGCGAAACAGATAAACAAAGCATGATCGCGACGATCCCATGGAAGATCTTCATTCTTGACCACACCTTGTCTGCGCTCTTCCGCGGTGATGCGCCGTACCTGGCTGGTGCCTGTCTTGCCGGCGAGCCTCCACTCGGGTTCGGTAAGCCTCGATCGCCATGCCGTTCCGCCAATTTCGTTGGTAACGGCATCCATGCCTGCTCGCGCAACATCAAAATATGACGCGTCAATGTCAATCAGCGGCGCATCAGGGGTTGGAGGCGCCAGATCGCCTATCGCGCGGACAATTCGTGGTCGAATTGCTTTTCCGGTCGCAATGCGAGCAGCCATTACGGCGAGTTGAAGCGGCGTAGATGTAACTGCACCCTGCCCGATAATCGCTGATAGCGTTTCGCCCTGAAACCAAGTCTGGTTTTCTGGTTGCCCAGCATAATATTGACGCTTCCATTCCCGACTCGGGAAAATGCCTGCTTTTTGACCAGGAATGCCCAATTCGTAGGTCTGCCCCAGCCCCAGCTTGCGAGCGGTATTCGCTAAGATATCTACATCCAGGGTCTTGGCAATTTCCCAATAATACACATCACAGGAGTGCTTAATGGAATTGCGCATGTCCATCACGCCGTGTCCGCCACGTTTCCAGCAATTAAAATATCGGTCCCCAAACCATGTTTTTCCCGTACACCGCACACGGTGTGTGGTAGTAAGGCCAGCGATTTGCGCCGCGATGGCGCTAACGGGTTTTAAGGTCGACCCCGGCGGATAGACACCTGAAAGCGGCTTATTCATCAGCGGTTTGTAGGGATTTTGATTAAGCTCCTTCCAAAGAGTAGGGTCGACGCCGACATTGAATGTGTTTGGATCGAAAGCCGGCGTTGAAGCAAGAACCAGAATATCGCCAGTCACAGCATCAAGCACGACGGCCGCAGCACTCTCGCCCTTTAATTCTTCCATGGCGGCGAGCTGCAAATCAGCATCGATGGTCAATGCAAGAGGCTTACCTTTCACCGGTGGGGTAGCCTCATCCTTAAGTTCTTCAATAACTCGGCCGTGGGCGTTGACTTTAACCTGCATCTGGCCCGCTTTGCCGCGTAATTCCTCATCGTAAGTGCGCTCAAGACCATCGCGACCAACTTTAAATCCAGGTTGGCGCAAGAGAGTCCGTTGACTGTTATTCTCTTGCGACGAGAGATCTGTTTCAGTAGCCGAGCCGACATACCCAATCACGAATGCTGCGGCTTCGCCGTATGGATAATCGCGCGTATCCCCAACATCAGGCTGAGCGCCCGGTAATTGGGGAAGTTCGAAATTCAGTTTCGAAAATTGACTCCAAGATAAGTTGTCCTGAATTTCGACAGGCACGAAAACGCCTCGCCGCCGAACTTGACGCAAAATTCGGGCGCGTTTGTCTTCACTGATCTCTATATGTTGCCCGATCCGATCAATGGCGTCTTCAAGATCTTTCGTTCGCTCTGGGACAAGCAAAATTCTAAAATTTTGTCTGTTCGAAGCGAGGACCTTACCAAAACGATCGACAATCTCTCCTCGCAAGGGAGTAAGGATGCGTCGATTGAATTGATTATCGATCGCGAGTTGAACGTATTTATCATGATCAATGACCTGGAGCTGATACAGCCGAGCAGCGAGCCCAGCAAAAATCAACCCAGCGCCGCCGCCGAAAAGCACGGTGCGCCGTGTAAACACTTTCTGTCGCTCTGGATCTTGAGCATTAATGCGCATCACCTACGCCTCCACCAGAACGCGCCGATGAAGGTGCGAAAACGCAAAACCAAAAGCAGGATAAATCGCTACTGTCGCAAGCATCTGCAAGGCAAGACTGCGTATGGGAAGCAAAACTCCTGACATCAGACTCATAATGAGCCACAAAATTATTCCCGCCCCAGCCGCGGCCAACGCAAAGCCCAGCCAGACAACGCGTTGTTCGCGCCCTAAAAAATAGAACCGTTGAGAAAGTACGATGTATTGTGTGATCAGATACACTGCGGGCCACAAACCCAATGGCCCACCCGATAACAGGTCCTGAAGCAGACCGACAAAGAAGACGCTGAGCGCTGGCAAATAGTTGGGCGCATAGACTGACCAGAAAAACACGACGGCCAACGGAATGACCGGCATCGGTAAATGCCCTTCAAACAAGCGAACAGGCAATGCAAGCGCAATAACCCCAAACAGACCCAGCGCCGTTGGCGTTGCCGCCTTAGCCAAACGTGAAAGACCTTCCGCTCGAGCGCCCATACCTACCTTACTTCAACCGTCCAGCGCATCGGTTGAAGATATTGTCGTATCTTCTGTCGGCGCCAGCTGCGGGAATTCATAATTCATAACACGGACCATACGTGTGCGGGCATAATTTGCATAGAGATTAACCGCCATCTCATTTTGCTCTCCATCAGAGATGACGCCGACTGGAAGACCGCGCGGTAGCACACCGCCAGCGCCCGACGTCAACACACGTTGGCCCCTCAAATCAATTCCCTGGACGTCTTTCTCAATAAAGCTGATTTCCGGGTGCGCTTTCGTCCGTCCAACGAGAATACCTTCGACTTCGGCCCCTTCGATGTAAACGGGCACGCGACTTTGAATGTCGGTCAACAGCAAAACCCGTGACGCATGCGCACCGGTTTCAACAATTCTTCCGACAAGGCCTCGGTCATCGATAACCGCCTGCCCCCTTTTAATATTCTTTTGCATTCCGGCGTTGACCAGCATCGAGTGGGCGAAAGCGTCATTGGTTTCGCCAATTACGAAAGCATCGACAGGGCGCGCATTTGGCGGCGCTTGATACGTCTGAAGCTGTTCATAAGCAGCAATCGTTTCGCGCAGAGCAAGCGCCTCATCCATCCATTGGCGCAACTCGGCATTTTCCTGACGTAAGGCGTCATTTTGCTCCAACACTCTAAAATAATCACCGATTTTACCGACCATGCCATCGACATAGGTGATGGGACCCGACAAAAACGAAAGAATTGGAGCCGCAGCGTCCATCGCATTCTCACGGGCTTTGCGGAAGACCGAGGCTTGGGCTGAGTAAAGGCTTGAAAATAGTAAAAGCACCGCCACTGCGGTTAGCAAAAATAGGCTAAACCGAGAGCTCGCCTTACGCCCAAGCCCTTCTCGCCGGTCCTGACCGAGTATTTCCATGCCTTACTCACGCGCTTTGCGCCATTAGATAGCAGAAGACAGGACGCCGCGCATAGCTTTGGTATTTTCAAGCGCCGCGCCCGTCCCCAGCGCTACACACGACAACGGATCGTCGGCAACCGAAACTGGAAGGCCGGTCTCATCGCGCAGAATTTGGTCTAGATTCTTCAGCAAAGCACCACCACCAGTCAACATAATGCCGGTATCGACAATGTCAGCCGCCAATTCTGGGGGCGTCGCTTCAAGCGCGACTTTCACCGCCTCGATAATCTGGCTCGTTGGTTCCGCCAGGGCTTCCGCCACCTGGGCTTCGCCGATGCGAACTTCTTTCGGCACCCCATGCATCAGATCCCGACCCTTGATCTGGATGGTGATTCCAGACCCTTCCATTGGGATCATCGCCGAACCGACTTCCTTCTTTATGCGTTCGGCCGAAGCCTCGCCAATCAGGAGGTTATACATCCGCCGGATATAGGCGATGATGGCTTCGTCCATTTTATCCCCGCCGACACGAACAGACCGGGAGTACACGATACCACCAAGAGACAATACCGCCACCTCGGTCGTGCCACCGCCGATATCAACGACCATGGATCCGGTCGGATTGGTCACCGGCAATCCTGCGCCGATGGCCGCCGCCATTGGCTCTTCAATCAATTCCACTTTGCGGGCGCCTGCGGATAACGCGGATTCCTGAATCGCCCGGCGTTCAACTGCTGTCGCGCCCGAAGGAACACAAACGACGATCCGGGGACTGGCGAAAGAGCGTCGATTGTGGACCTTGCGGATGAAGTGCTTGATCATCGCCTCGGCGACCTCGAAATCGGCGATCACCCCATCGCGCATCGGCCGTATCGCCTCGATTTCGCCGGGAGTGCGCCCAAGCATTTCCTTGGCTTCAGTGCCGACGGCGCGCACATGCTTGCGGCCCCCGCGCGTTTCAATCGCCACGACCGAAGGTTCATTGAGAACGATGCCGCGGCCCTTCACGTAAACGAGGGTATTCGCTGTGCCGAGATCGATGGCCATATCTGCTGAAAGCATGCCGAAGAGAGTGGATAGCATGATCGATTCCTATCGCCGGGGGTTTTCCTGCCGACGTCTAATTTAACCTTAAGGCGTTCCTAAATCGTCAACAAAGCCCAAACGAATAAAGGCGTCGAAATAATTTCTAAGGAAATAGACTAGCGAGATTCTCTTCGCTTTGGCCACTTTATAGGCTTTCCATATCACGTTTGCGCATGCGCAGATAAATCCAACGAATAAACAGAAGAAAAGCCAACCAGGATACGATAATCAGGCAAAGAATCACAAGATGCGTCGGCTCTCGACTCGTGAAGAATTCCACTACTCCGCTGACACCATCGCGTAGAGATGATTGATCGGGCGCAAACAGTGCCAGGGCTGCAACCAGAAGGATTTTCGGGATGATCCCGACACCGCTTCCCAGCCAGAATTTCCATATTGGAATATGGGCGGCGCCCGCAGTTGCATTAACCACGATGAAGGGAGCTGATGGAACCACCCGCACCAAACCGCTCGCCAGAACGCCGTGACGGCCCAAGAATCCAATCGTGTTCTGCACACGCTCGCCCCCGAAACGCCGAACCCAACCGCCACCCAGCAAATGGCCAAGACCAAAAGTGAAAGTCGCGCTCACCATCGTCGCAATCCACGCATAAAAAGCGCCGTCACGTGGACCAAAGGCAATGACAGTCGCCGCGATCAAGAGAATCTGTGGAAACCCGGATAGGGCCAACAGAAAATAAACGGAAATCACAGCGACAATTGCCCATGGTGAATTCGCGGCGCGGTTCATGATTTCGGCAAGCGCGCCCTCTTCATTCAGATGAAGCCATTGCTGGCCATAGAAAAACATCAAAATCACGAAGATGAGCAAAATGAGCGACACGCAAAGCGACGTTATCGCTTTCGCGTCCATTTCGTTGAGAAAGCGCCCTAATTGACGCAAGAACTCGATCATACGCAGAGGGACCCACAATCCGTGGCGCTCAATACATCACCGAACGCCGTCTCCGTGCCGCCGACTGTACGACGACTCGTCCCGGCAATCTCAATAGGATCGTGATCACCCCCCGCCCGATCCGACGTGATTTAATAACGGCTGATGACAGGAAATGCAACGGTTCCACTCATTATTGGCCTAAAAATTAACTTAGTTTCGGTCGCAGTCGAGGCGTTTTTTTGACGCCAGGAAGGGCATGAGCGCACGCAGTTTTTCGCCGATATCTTCGATCTGATGGCTGGCGTCGATTGCCCGCTTGGCTTTAAAACTCGGTAAGCCAGCCTGATTTTCGAGCATCCAGTCTCTCACAAAACGACCCTTTTGGATGTCATCAAGAACGCTTCTCATCTCTGCTTTTGTTTCGTCCGTAATGATACGTGGACCCGTGCGATATTCTCCGTACTCGGCGGTGTTAGAGATGGAATGATTCGTAGTGGATATCCCATGCTCATAAATGAGGTCGGCGATAAGCTTCACCTCGTGAAGACATTCGAGATAAGCCATTTCGGGGACTTGTGAACCGGCCCGGATCAACGAAACATCGGCCCAAGACATACAAACAAGTCACAACGGAGTCATCAATTCAACGCTGTCGATTGTTACACAATGACCGTGGTGGAGGATTAACCCGACAGAACACTCATATCTCTACTATTTGCTAAGACACATGAAAATAGTGGCCTATTATCTCGCAATAGCATTTGTAATGAGACGAATAGCTTCATCACTCCCTATCGCACGTGACCAATTCACAGCTTGCCCCCGAAACCAAGTAAGTTGACGTTTGGCAAAACGTCGGGTGTTTTGTTTTGCGCGGTCCACGGCTGCCTCAAGGGTCATTTGACCTTTTATATGCTCAATCAGTTCGGCCGCCCCGAGCGCTTTCATCACCGGTAAACCCGGATCGAGTCCGCGTGCAGCTAAATTGCGCGCCTCTTCGAGCGCGCCCTGCTCCATCATATGATCAAAACGGGTGTCGCACGCTGAATAAAGAGCCTCACGCGGCGGTTCGATCACCACCCGCGCGACAGGCTTTGCGATGAGTGGTACACGCGGCTCAGCCTGGAACAACGATAAGGGTTGACCTGTTGCCTCAAAAACCTCCCATGCGCGCAAAAGCCGTTGGGTGTCGCTTGTGTGAAGCTTTTCCATAATCGGATCGCGGGTGATGACTTCGTCATAAAAGGCGTCAGGCCCTATTGCCTCAAGGCGTGCGCGTGCGGCGGCGCGAATCTCTACGGTCGTTTCGGGTATCGGCGACAGTCCTTCTTCCAGCGCCCGGAAATATAATCCGGCGCCTCCAACGACGAAAGCGAGCCTGCCGGCCGCTGCAATCTGCTCAATGCGTATCGTCGCCGCCCGCGCCCAACGCCCAGCCGAACAGCGCTCTTGTCCATCAAAACACCCGAAAAGATGGTGGGGAACGCGTCGCTCTTCTTCAACACTCGGGCGCGCCGTGATGATGCGAAGGTCGCGATAAACAGCACTGGCGTCAGCATTGATAATCTCGCCGCCAAGGCTTTCGGCGAGCGTCAACGCAGCTGCGGACTTGCCGCTTGCCGTCGGGCCTGCGATAAATACAACGGTCGCTTCCAAGGCGTTTTTCATCCGTTTACGTATGGCACATATTCTATCATTGATCTCTAACCCGGCGAACCCGTCGCTGGATCCGTTATTAATCGAACGCGTCCGCAAAGCGGTCAAGGGCGGGGAGGCGAAAATCCTGGCGCCGGGCCTAGCCTGTGATTTGCCAATACCGGGCACTGAGGTCGACAGCGCAGAGCTTATTCAGCGAGCGAGGGAAGCCGTCGGCGAGCCTCCTCTCGATATCAACCTCGTCAACAACAGGATGCGTCGAAAACGCCTTCTGATCGCGGATATGGATTCAACCATCATCGGTCAGGAATGCGTTGATGAACTTGCCGAATTTGCTGGTAAACGCGCTGAGGTGTCCGCCATTACTGAACGCGCAATGCGCGGCGAGTTGGATTTTGAAGCCGCGCTGAAAGAGCGTGTCGCCATGATAAAAGGATTGCCCACATCAGTTCTGGAAGAGACTTTCAAAACCCGCATTACGCTGACGCCCGGCGCGATAACGCTCGTTCAAACAATGAATCATCAAGGGGGAATAACAGCGCTCGTTTCTGGTGGTTTCAGTTTTTTTACAGCTCGCGTCGCTCAAGCAGCTGGTTTCACCTTGACCCAGGCCAATGAGCTTCTCATTGAAAATGACTTACTCTCAGGCAAAGTCGCTGAACCTATTTTAGGACGCACCGCAAAGCAAAATGCACTCTTGCGTATTGCGGCGGAGAACGACATTTCCCTTGAAGAAACGCTCGCAGTCGGCGACGGCGCCAATGATCTCACCATGCTGGAGAGCGCGGGTCTCGGCGTTGCCTTTCACGCAAAGCCTGATGTTGCAAACGCAGCCGCTGCGCGAATAGATCACGGCGACCTCACCGCTCTTTTATACCTTCAAGGAATTCAGCAAACAGAATTTATAACCGGCTAGAGCATTTCCGGTCTTAACCGGGTCATCATTAACCCTCATCCTCATCCTGAGGCGCCCTGACGGCGAGAAGCCGACAGGGCGTCGCGAAGGATGGGCCATACGCTCTGAGCCCGCCGTCCATCCTTCGCGACGCCTTCGCCACTTTCGCGGCGAAGGCTCCTCAGGATGAGGGAGGTGATTCAATCGAGACCGGAAATGCGCTAGAACCCGAAACCAGAACGTATAAGGAGTGTTGTGGCGCCTTCACCACTCGGTCCCGCAGAAAACTGGCGAAGCAGATTGAGTTCCAGCCCCGCGCCGAACGGTCCCGCAATGGAATATCGGGCTTCGAGATCGATTTCTCGCTCACCCGCGCCCAGGGGCACACTCATATTCGAAAACGTCAAGGTTTCCGTCCGCTTATCGAATCCAGTCGGTAAAATCAGATCCAAAGTGCCGCTTTCAACGCGCAGCGGTTGGGTCGCCGAGAGCGTCAATCTATCGCCGGCGGCGAATAGTCCCTGATTCGAAAGAGCGACCGAAACCTGGGATGTAACGATATCGGAAAGTCCATCGTAGAATCCGACCCCCTTCCCGCCAGCGCTCCGTGTCAAACCAATTGAATATCGGCCCTGGAGGCGCCAATCATTCGAAAGCGCCCAAGCGCCTGCAACAGCATTATAAAATGTCATCGAATCAACCCGCTCAGCAAAGGCTGAGCCAAAGCGGGCGCCAAGAACACCGCCGCGCTCATATCGCAGACCGCCCTCTACTCGCAGGAACCCTTTGTCGAATGAACGCGTCGCGCCTGCTCGCAGAGAAGTAATCTGCTCTGAGGATAATCCATCGCGATCAAAACCAGAGACATCCCTTTCCCCATTCTCATTTTCGTCACCAAACGAATGTGACATCAAAATGTCATAATGGAGAAGGGCATCTGCACGACCGATGGCAATCACACTCGTCAGGGCCTCATCCGTTTTTGCAAGATAAGCATCCGCAAAAGCGTCGCGCGCCAAAAGCCTTCCTTCATTCTGCTCGCCAGTAAGCGTATCGATTTCAACAGGCGTAAATCCGTTTCCGACGGTCACATTCACTGTGTTGCTGAGCGGTTGCGTAAGGGCGATCGCGAGGGTTCGGTCTAGCTCTTCTTCCTGAGTAGATAAACCAAAACGATCCGAACGCGCCGCAAGGTTTGCATCGAAAAATGTCAGATCACGACTTTCGAGGCGCAACCTTAGCGCGCCCTCACCCACTCTTTTGGCAGCGGATTGATAGGCGGTAAAGGGATGAATTTGAGCAATCGGATTGGCGCGCTGATCTCCTGCGGGTTTAACAAGTCCGTTGAAATTCGCACTAAAATCGCGGTTAAAAGAATCCAAGACAATAAGATTACCGATATTGAGTGTGGCGTTACCAAACGGCGCCGACATTGAAACACTGGCGTCAGCGATACTGCTGGTATTGCCATTCACGCTGCTCGTCGTGGTCGGACCGAGCGGAGCAATGGCGGCGCCTATGTTTAACAGACCTCGTCCAAAAATGAGATCCGTCCCCGGAGCGCCAAGATCTGTCGCCGAGGTTAAAAGAATATCCACAACCTCCGCCGCCGTGAGTTGGGGCCAAAGCTCGCGGATGAGAGCCGCCGCACCTGATACGTGCGGCACCGCGGCGCTGGTGCCGCTAAATGTCTCTAATCCACCAGGCCCTCCGGCGATAGAAACTGTAGGTATCAGACGCCCAGGCGCGACAATAAAAAAATCAGCTCCAATGCCCGCGCGATTGCTGAACGAAGCAATTTGGTTATTGAAGTCAACTGCGCCGACAATAATAACGGAGCCACGCGCCTCAGGATCTAACGCTGCAAGAGAAGATGGTTCCGGATCATCCAACCCGTCATTACCAGCGGCGATCGCCACCAACAGGTCGTTGATTGAAGTGAAATCAAAAATATTTTGAAAATCAGCTCGTGCTAGAGGATCATCCGAACCCAAGGACAGATTGAGAACGTCAGCACCGAAATTAACTGATCGAGCAATTCCTTCGACGATTGGGTCGCCTAGAATCACCAATGTGTCGGTCTCATCGTCACCGCGGAACACCAAGAGTTGGGCTTCCGGTGCAACGCCGTGAATACCCAGCCCGTCTTTCGCCGCGCCAAGGATGCTCGCAACTGACGTGCCATGACCATCAACATCCTGAAGATTGGGTCCGCCAGGGCGCAAATCCGCAGCATCAACAATACCGCTATCAACAAGATCGGCGCTACGCGAATCGATCCGGCCGGCGAATTCAGGATTGTTGACGTCGATACCTGTATCGATGATCGCCACAAGGGCTCCCGCCCCAAACGCTCCCTTTTCAAAGGCTGGCACGACATTGATTTGAGCGAGGCCGGGCTGCCGTTGAAATTCAACTGTATCGAAGTTCGGCGGTGGCGGTGGCGGTGGAGGTGGTGGTGGAGGTGGTGGAGGCGGCGGAGGAGGAGGTGGCGGCGAGACGGTGGGGCGACTCGATCCGCCACTCGAACAGGCAACCAAAAAGCTTGAACTCAATACAAAGCTTGTAGCGATCAGAAGTTTCGCGAGCACTTGCAGTTTTCGTCGATGAGACGAAATACGAAACAATCGATACGGCATCAAACACCTATACTTTTACGACGCATACCTTCAGAGCATTGGTCACCAACGCAAATATGATCATCACTTCTAATTTTTGGTGAGATTAGAGATGAATCATCGACCTTTGGTTAACCCCTACTTTTATGGCTAAAATCCGGGAGGACGCTCATCCGAGACCCCGAGCTTTTCTTCCAGAGCACGACCGAGCGCGATGATTTTTCCTTCTTCGAATAGATTTCCCCAAAGGCTGACACCGCGCGGCACGCGAAACATCTCCGCATCCTCCTGGTCATCACCGCCGAGGGTGCGATTCGGTTTTTGAGCGTAACCAGCGCGCAGCGCCAATTGAGGATGCCCCGTGCAATTGGTGGCGAGTAGTACACCGCCAGCGTAATGGGGCCCTATCAGCGCGTCGAATCCTTCAAAGGCATTACCGAGCTCTTCCATTAATCGCCGACGCAAGCGATCGATTTGAACATAATCAACAGCAGATAAGAGCCGCGCCGCACGCCATGTATTCGGCCATGCCTGCGGCTCCTGCCAGGCCAGCTCATCATCGCGGTCAGTGAGGGTTAAATCAGCAAAAGCGGCAGCGGATTCAACAAGAACGATTTGAATCAAAGAATCGAATGAAATATCCGGCCACGGAAATTCTTTAAGCGTGACCCCTAACGAACGCATAGCCTCAAGAGCAGCGCGATCGGTTTCATCACCTTCTTCAAACCAACCCGGAACATAACCAACCGTCATGCCGGCAATATCAACGCCGCCGTCGTAGGTGAAGCCAACCCGACTGGTCCCTGGATCGTCTCTGTCATAGCCGTTGATTTCGGAAAGCACGATGGCCGTGTCTTCCACGCTGCGGCATATGGCGCCGGCTTTATCGAGGGACCAACAAAGCGCCATCAAGCCAGCCCGTGAAACGCGTCCGAATGTTGGACGCAGGCCTGTCGCCCCGCAGCGCTCCGAGGGTGATACGATCGACCCCAAGGTTTCGGTGCCAATTGCAAACGCGCAAAGCCCGGCGACTGTCGCTGACGCAGAGCCTGCACTTGATCCTGACGATCCTTCTTTCGGATTCCATGGGTTGCGGGTGCGTCCGCCAAACCACTGATCACCGTAAGCAATAGCGCCGCACGTTGTCTTTCCCAGCAGGACAGCGCCAGCCTTTTCCAGTTTTTCAAAAACCTTGGCGTCTGTATCAGGCACCCGGCTCTTATAAGGCTCGGCGCCCCATGTCGTCAGCACCCCCTTGGTGTCAGCGAGATCTTTGAGGCCAAACGGAATTCCATGAAGCGGGCCGCGATCGCGACCCCCGGATAATTCCTCATCCGCTTTGGCGGCCTGGCTGCGCGCAATTTCCGGCGTTACCGTGACGAAACATTCGAGCGTCGGCGCCAAGCGCTCAATGCGCGCCAGATAAATCTCGGTCAAGCGCGCGCTCGTAAGAGCCCCGCTGCGGATCCAGCGACCAAGCTGCGCAACCGAAGCAAACGCAATGTCATCATCATTATCGGGGAGGTTTGCATCATACGAGCCGCCAAGCGACAGGGTGTTCTTTTGTGACGCAATGGACCGCCCCGGAAGCCTGGGGTCGAAGACAAGCGCTGGGGCAAGATCGTTTGGCATGTCAGTCGCGCGCAATCGCGCCAGGGTCTCGAGGTTGCCCTCAAGGTCTTCCAGCATCATCGCACGTTCAGCTGGCGTATAATGAATGCCTTGTATCTTCTCGGCTTCAGAAATCGTCCGTGTTGTGATTTTTCCGCCAACGTCATCACGAACGCCCCCGGCGTCGCCTGTGGGCGGATTATCACAACCGGAAAGAACCCCCACACCGGCGACGACGCTCGTCAAAGCGGCCCCGCGCAAAAGATCGCGCCTGCTCGGTTTCATAAGCCAGCCCCCTCCCATAATTTTTTTCTTGCGCACCAACGCGGCGCGCATGTTGGCAAATAAATTGAGCCTCCGAAAGTCCAGTTTACTGCTTATTTTCAGGACGCCTTGCGGTATTCCACTATAATGGATTATTGTCGATCATTATGACCATACCCGCACCCGCCATCGGTCCGCGTCTTAAGGAAGAACGCAAAGCCCGCGCGATGACGCTCACGGATCTCGCGTCAGCATCCAACGTATCCCGTTCCATGCTCTCTCAGATCGAGCGCGGAGAAGCCAATCCGACATTCGCCACCTTGTGGAGCCTCACTCAGGCCTTGGGACTGAAGCTTGAGGATCTCACTCATGTCGGCGCGCCTATTTTGCCAATCAGCGCCATTAAGATTGCGCCAGCCCATTTCACACCTGAAATCCGCTCTGAAGATGGGCTGTGCACGCTACGAATTTTAAGTCCGGCTGAGAGCGTCGGCGCCCTGGAATGGTATGACATACAGATGAATCCGGGCGGCGCCCTCATCTCCAATGCCCATAGACATGGCGCATGCGAACACTTGACGGCATTGGACGGAGACTTTGAGATTGAGGTCAATCAGATCGTCGAAACTGTGTCCCCAGGCGCGACCGCGCGATACCCCGCGGATGTGCCGCATTCCATTCGGAATCGGGGAGCGAGAGCGGCGCGGGCCGTGCTGGTTGTCCGATTCTAATTCTAATATACTGGACGTTATTTCCGGTATGCTATAATCGCAATTTGGAGGAAGTCGTTTTATGACCGAAGCCTTTTACGCCCGTATTTCGAAGACGCTGGAAGACATCAGCACCCAAGGGCTTGAAAAACGCGAGCGTGAAATCACCTCACCGCAAGGCCCCGAGATCAATGTCAATCATAACGGCAGAACCGTGCGGGCCTTAAATTTCTGCGCCAATAATTATCTCGGCCTGGCTGATCATCAGGCGCTGATCGACGCCGCCAAAGCAACCATGGACGCGTATGGTTACGGCATGGCGTCAGTGCGCTTTATCTGCGGAACGACGGATCTGCATCGCAAAGTCGAAAGAGAGATCGCCAGTTTTCTCGGTTATGAGGATTCTATTTTGTTCGCCGCCTGCTTCGACGCCAATGGAGGGGTTTTTGAACCCCTGCTGGACGCTGAAGATGCGATTATTTCGGATGCGCTCAACCATGCCTCAATCATCGACGGCGTGCGCCTGTGCAAAGCCAAACGCTATCGCTACGCCAATTCCGATATGGCCGATCTTGAAACCCAGTTAAAACAGGCCGACGCCGATGGCGCCCGCACCAAGATGATCGTCACTGATGGTGTTTTCTCCATGGACGGGTATATCGCCAAGCTTGATGAAATTTGTCGGCTTGCTGACCAATATGCCGCATTGGTCATGGTCGATGACGCCCACGCCACCGGTTTTATGGGGCCTGGCGGCAAAGGCGCACCGGCTCATTGCGGCGTGGCGGATCGCATCGACATTTTGACCGGTACCCTCGGTAAGGCGCTCGGCGGCGGCATGGGGGGCTATATCTGCGCATCCAAAGATGTGGTTCATCTGTTACGAAACCGTGCGCGGCCTTATTTGTTCTCCAACGCGCTGACGCCGGCGCTTCTTGGCGCCAGTTTGAAAACTTTTGAGCTTATTCGCGATGGCGATGGGCTGCGGGCGCAACTCTTCCGCAACGCCGAGCGTTTTCGCGCGCAGATGACCGAGGCTGGATTTGACCTGTTGCCCGGCGAGCACCCGATCATCCCGGTGATGCTCGGCGACGCAAAACTGGCTGGTGAAATGGCCGCGGCGCTGATGGAGGAAGGGGTTTATGTGACCGCCTTTTCCTTCCCTGTCGTGCCGAAAGGCCTGGCGCGTATCCGCACCCAGATGTGCGCAGCGCACACGGACGAACAGGTCGACCGCGCGGTGACGGCGTTTGTGAAAGTTGGAAGGTCGCTAAGCATTGTATAACTTATATCATACGGGATCGACAAAACCCCATGCCGGCGATGCAGTAAGTTCCTTCTCCCCTTCGGGGAGAAGGTGGTCCGAAGGACCGGAGGGGGCTAATTTTGTCCGCCTCACAATCTTCCCTCCGCCCGCTTCGCGGACACCTCCCCCGCAAGCAAGGGAGGAAGCCGATCTCGATTTTGAATAAAAGGTGTTGCCCATGAAAGCCCTGACGAAAGCAAAACCTCAAGAAGGCATCTGGCTCGCTGACACCAAGCGGCCAGACGTCGGCGTCAATGACGTGCTGATCAAGGTCAACCGCTCGGCGATTTGCGGCACCGATGTGCACATCTATAATTGGGATGAATGGGCGCAGAAAACCATTCCCGTACCGATGATCGTCGGCCATGAATTCGCTGGTGAAATTATCGAGATCGGTTCGGAAGTCCACCTAGACCATTTCAACATGAAGATCGGCGACCGGGTTTCAGCCGAAGGCCATGTCACCTGCGGTTATTGCCGGAACTGCCGCGCCGGTCAGCGCCATTTGTGCCGCAACACGGTCGGCGTCGGCGTCAATCGCCCGGGCTCCTTTGCGGAATATGTCGCTGTCCCCGCTTTTAATGTCTACAAATTGCCCGAAAATGTTTCTGACGAGATGGGCGCGATTTTCGACCCTTTTGGCAACGCCATCCACACCGCCCTCGCCTTTGATCTTGTCGGCGAAGATGTGTTGATCACCGGCGCCGGACCAATTGGCGTGATGGCGGCGGCGGCGGCGCGGTTCGTGGGCGCCCGCAATGTTGTCATTACCGACATCAACGACTATCGCCTCGATCTCGCTCGACAGATGGGCGCTACGCGGGCGGTGAATGTTGCGAACAAAAACCTGCGCGACGTGATGGCGGACCTCAACATGACCGAAGGCTTCGACGTCGGTCTTGAAATGTCGGGCGTGCCCAGCGCTTTTTCTTCGATGCTCGACACCATGAATCATGGCGGCAAGATCGCCATGCTCGGCCTGATGCCCAATGGCGCTGGCATCGATTGGGACAAGGTGATCTTCAAAGGTCTGGAGATTCACGGCATTTACGGACGCCGGATGTTCGAGACCTGGTACAAGATGGGCGCGCTTTTGCAGGCCGGGCTCGACCTTGCCCCGATCATCACCCACCGTTTCCCGATTGATGATTTCCAAAAGGGGTTTGATGTGATGCGCTCTGGCCAGTCGGGCAAGGTTATTTTGGAGTGGTGAGGGGTGGTGGCGCCATTCTGTAAATGCGACCGCCAGCCGTCATCCCGGATGCGTTGCAGCGTGAAACGCTGCTGCACTAATTGTGGAGTCTCAACAGGTTGTCCTAGTTTATATTGACTCCGTCAGTCACTTCCACCTCCGCTCATCCCGGCGAAAGCCGGGACCCAGAACTGAGTCCGCACTGGGTCCCGGCTTTCGCCGGGATGAGCGGAATTAAGAGGCTAACACCCGGACCAATCAAGACAACCTATCGAAAGACCCCGGCTAATCCGGGGTGACGCTCGTCCTTAACTCGCCCCTCAATCCACCGGGAAACCACGATCGCGCATCAGTGCATCGACATTCACATCACGACCGCGAAACGCGCGAAACCCGTCGGCTGGGTCAACTGTATCCCCCACCGACATAATGTTCTTGTAGAGACGGTCCGCCGTTTTCCGATCATAGAAGCTGCCGGCCTCCATAAACGCTTCAGCGGCGTCTGCGGTTAATGTGTCAGCCCAAAGATAGCTGTAATAACCGGCCGAATACCCGTCGCCCGCAAACACATGAGAAAAATGCGGCGACCGGTGACGCATAACGATTTCCTCCGGCATACCGAGTTCCTCAAGCGCTGCGCGCTCGAACGCGTCAGGGTCGATATCACCGCCGCCCGCGAGATGGTATTTCATATCGACAAGCGCCGCAGACAGATATTCGACCGTCCCGAAGCCTTGATTAAATGTCGCCGCCTTTTCAATCTTCTCGACGAGGTCAGCCGGGATTGGTTCGCCTGTTTCATGATGGACCGCGAACTGCGTCAGCACCTCCGGCGTCGACAGCCAGTGCTCGTTAAGCTGCGATGGAAACTCAACGTAATCACGTGCAACAGCCGTGCCCGCCTGACCGGGATAAGTGACGTTGGAATTCAACCCGTGTAAGGCGTGGCCGAATTCATGGAACAGGGTTTCAGCGTCATCCCAGGAAATCAAAACGGGTTCGCCGGGAGCGCCTTTCACAAAGTTCGAATTGTTTGAGACAATCGGTTTGATATCGCCGATGAGTCTCTGTTGACCGCGATAGGCGTTCATCCAGGCGCCGGAGCGCTTGCCGGCCCGCGCATAAGGGTCGAAATACCAGAGACCGACCAGATCCCCTTTTCGGTTTGCAACCGTCCACACGCGCACATCCGGATGATAGACGGGCACGTCATCAATCAGCGTGAATTGAAAACCGTAAAGTTGACCAGCCGCCCACATCATCCCTTCACGAAGCTTTTCAAGCTGCATATAAGGTTTGACGCTATTCATATCGAGATCATATTTGGCCTTGCGAACCTTCTCGGCGTAATAGCGATAATCCCAGGGTTTTATAGTGATGCCTGCGCCTTGCTCGTCAGCAATCGCCTGCATGTCGGCGACTTCCTCAGCGGCGCGCGCAACCGCTTTTGGCCAGATCGCCTCCATCAGAGCCATCGCGTTTTGTGGGGTTTTCGCCATTTGCGGCTCAAGACGCCAATGCGCGTGACTTTCATATCCTAAAAGATTCGCGCGCTCAAAACGGAGCTTGAGAATTTCAGAAATAATGGCGTTGTTGTCGTTCTCATCGCCATTATCACCTCGGTTGTAATACGTTCTCCAGACGGTTTCGCGCAAATCACGGTTGTCCGCATAGGTAAGAAATGGAGACATCGACGAGCGCGTATTCGTTACGCCCCATTTGCCTGGATGATCACGTTCCTCGGCAGCCGCCGCCATGGCGGCAACGATGGAATCGGGAAGGCCGGCCAGATCGGCTTCGTTATCAATCCAGGTGACGTAATTTTGTTCGTCATTCAACACATGTTGGCTGAACTCATTATAGATAGTGGCAAGGCGCTGATTGATTTCCGATAATCGCGCTTTTTGCGTTTTGTTCAGTTTGGCGCCCTGACGCACAAAGCTTTTATAATAATCTTCGACGAGCCGTTTTTGCGCATTGTTAAGCTTCTTCATTTCACGGCCGGTATAAACAGCCTCGATCCGTGCAAAGAGCGCTTCGTTTTGCGTAATCTCATCGCCATAGGCGGCGAATTTTGGCGAAACGTCACGCAGAATATCCGGCATCGAACCGACGTTCAGGTTCGAAGCGTGCACGCCAAAGATCGATCCAAAACGATCGAGCGCCGCGCCTGCCCGCTCCATCGCAGCGATTGTATTGTCAAAGGACGCCCGCGCCTTATTGTTCGCGATCGCGGTGATTTCAGCCCTCCCCAGAGCCATCGCAGCATCGGCCGCGGCAATGAAGTCCTTAGGGTCAATTTGATCCCAGGGCGGCACCCCGCCATAAGGACCGGCCCAGGATGCGAGCAGCGGATGGGTCGCGGATAGCGCGGTTATCATTTCTGCCTCTTGGTTAGCATTTGCTTCTTTCTCTGCAAAAGCGGGTTGCCCTGATGCAAACGCCGTCACAAGCGCCACTATGGACGCGGCAGTAGTCCTGCGCATAAATCTTCTCCTCTTTAAGCTTGCCCCTGCACTGACGGCTATGGATTGATCACAACTGAACGCGGCGCGATGGTGCGCTGCGCTCGACCGGAGTGCAAGCGCAGCCTAATCGTTCTGTCGTAAAATTCGCTCGCCTTGTCGCCCTGTTGGCTCAGGTTCAAGCCAGCGGATCGGGCCCATGAATATTGTCGCCGCCGTCGCCTTTCATGAACCCAAGTTCCACAAGCGCCCAGAGGCCGATAATAACCGCTGCGCCGGTGAAAATATAACCGATACTATTCGGTGTGAACGCCTCCTGCGAAACGCCAAACACTTCGACCGTCGTTATCCCCCCAGAAATTCCCAACATTTGAAGGATCGGTGAGAGAACGGATGGCGCGATAAATATCCAGACCAAGATATCAGGTCGACCGCGATCATGCAGGCGCTTGGTTGTGAGGGCAAAATAAGGAAAAATGATAATCGCCGTCGTAATCAGCCCCAACAAACCGAGGCCAAAGGTGCTTCCCGCCAGGCCCATGGCCGCCCCGACTACGCCCATGACGAGCCCGACAATAATACTGATGATGATCAGCCCTATGGCGCCAAGCCACCACGTCTTACGACTGATACGACCCTTAAGACTTGTATAAAGAAATCCTAAATCCATCTTTTCGCTCCACAAATAAATCGGGCAGTTCTGGCCTGATTGAATGTATCAATCTGATCTCACACTGATTCGTTGACAAGCATCGCCTTCCGGCCTTTGACAAGGCGCTGTAGCGGGCGTACCTGCGCACGCGAATAAGGAGCGCAAGATGATCCCCCGCTATAGCCGACCTGAAATGGCTGCGATCTGGTCACCGGAGAGCAAATTTCGCATCTGGTTCGAAATCGAGGCCCACGCCGCCGACAAAATGGCGGAGCTCGGTGTCATCCCAAAAGAAGCGGCGACAATTCTCTGGGAAAAAGGCGCCAATGCCGAATTTGATGTTGATCGCATCGACGCCATCGAACGCGAGGTCAAACATGACGTTATCGCTTTCCTCACTCATCTGGCGGAAATCGTCGGACCCCAAGCCCGCTTTGTTCATCAGGGCGCGACGTCATCGGATATTCTCGACACTTGCCTTTCTGTACAACTGGCGCGCGCCGCAGATCTATTGATTTCAGGCGTTGATCGTGTACTCGCCGCTCTTAAAAATCGGGCCTATGAGCATAAAGACACAATCTGCGTCGGACGCAGCCACGGTATTCACGCTGAGCCAACAACATTTGGGCTGAAGCTCGCTGGTTTTTACGCCGAATTCGCCCGCGCCAAAACCAGACTTGAAACGGCGCGCGAGGAAATCTCGGTCTGCGCCATGTCTGGCGCCGTTGGAACATTCGCGAATATCGATCCAGCAGTCGAGGCCCATGTCGCCGACAAACTCGGACTGACCGTCGAACCTGTTTCAACCCAGGTTATCCCCCGCGATCGACACGCAGCTTATTTTGCAGCACTTGGCCTTGTCGCATCCTCAATCGAACGGTTGGCGACAGAAATTCGCCACCTTCAGCGGACGGAAGTTCTTGAAGCCGAAGAATATTTTTCGAAAGGCCAAAAGGGGTCTTCAGCTATGCCGCACAAGCGCAATCCAATATTGGCGGAAAACCTTACCGGCCTCGCTCGACTGGTTCGGATGTGCGTTCTGCCGGCGATGGAAAACGTCGCGCTTTGGCATGAGCGCGACATCTCGCATTCCTCCGTCGAGCGGGGAATTGGGCCGGACGCAACAGTTCATCTTGATTTTGCCCTTCAACGCCTTGGCGGCGTTATTGAAACACTCGTTGTTTACCCTGAGGGCATGCAGGAAAATCTTGATCGCCTGGGCGGCCTCATCCATTCTCAACGCGTGTTGCTCGCCCTCACTCAGGCGGGTTTTTCGCGCGAAGACGCCTATCATCTGGTGCAGAAATGCGCGATGCCGGCTTGGCGCGGAGAAGGTCGATTTCTGGATAATCTGAAGGCGGATAAAGATGTAACCGAGAAACTATCCGCCGAGATTCTCGATTCCCTTTTCGATCTTGGCTATCACGTCAAACACGTTGATTTTATTTTCGCTCGCGTTTTTGGTGAATAGCGACTGAGTAGAAAAAAAACCCGCCAACCGGCGGGCTTTTTCAATACCGTAATTTTCGAAATTTATGCGCGGCGCTGCAAGAGCAGGTTAACGACAGCCAGAGCCAGCATCACCGACGCCATGATGAAGAGCGTCGGCGCGACTTCAGACGAAAAGTCCCCTCTGACAAAACCACCGCCAGCGGCGAGCGGTTCCATTGGTTTTGGGTCGCTGAAATCCGTCGGGGTGACGATGCCAAGATAAGGCGAAAGGTGGAATATGACCGCTCCAAGTAAAGACGCCACCGATAACAAAGCGCCAAGTCCACGCGTCAACGGAAGGATCACGAGAACCCCTGCGACGACTTCAAGCGCGCCCGTTGCGTAACTCAAAAACGGAAAGAATAGCTCAGCGAGAGGTAATCCCGCCGCGCCTGCTTTGTACTCAATATAGGGAAAGATAAACGCCATCCCTGCGAATTTCATAACACCAAACATAATGAGGAAGCCCCCCACCGCGAGCGATAACACCCATCGCAATATCACCATCTTCACGTCTCCACTTTCCTTAAAACCACACAGTTTTTCTTACGCGAGCGTGCTTAAAACGCCGCGTATTGTCGATCGAGCTATATCACGGTCGCCAGTAAAACCATCAATCTCAATGACCCGTCCTCTCCAGATTGCGGTGATATGCCTGCTGCAGGGGACACTTTATTGTGAAACCCGCACCACGCGCGTGCTTCTCAAGCTAACACGCAGAGAGTGAATTTTCAAAAAGCGAAGCAATCTTCATCTGAAACCACTAATTATTGCGCGATATTATTTCTATATTTCTATTTTTTTGACCATAAATCGCGGCAGCTTACTCTCCGACGGGATAACCCAGCAGGTGTTCGGCGCGATTCTTCACCGTCATGCCTGAACTGTCGTGACATCACCCGAAAACCGAAACTTAGACGGCGCTCCTAGTGGCGATGATCGATTTGACCTGTCGCACCGGATCCATGTGAAAATCACGAATGCCTCTTAAACACCCAAATCACCCGCAGCCGTCTCCCGAAAAACAGGCAGAGTTTCCAGGCTCCTGGGCGATTAACAATAATTTACCAATCCTCTTTTAAAGTCTGGTGGAATAAAGCGTCGGGGTCACACGTCATCTTTCCAGCAACCCGCGTAACCCATGGAGAAATCCCATGTCGAGATTTATGGCATCCGCAAGTACATTCGCCCTGTCCGCCACACTCTTTTTGAGTGCGCCCCTCAGCCCGGCGCATGCAACCTCAGCACAACACGCACCCCTGCCAGCCATCAGCACCATGATGCTTCTGCAGGCTAGCGATGACAATCAGCCTGGTGCTGATGATGACGATGATGATTTAGACGAAGACGGCGTTAAGCGCCGCGGTGATGGCACGGTCGATGACGATCAGCCCGGCGCTGACGACGACGATGATGACGATGATTTAGATGAAGACGGCGTTAAGCGCCGTGGTGACGGCACGGTCGACGACGATCAGCCCGGCGCTGACGACGACGACGATGATGATGATCTAGACGAAGACGGCGTTAAGCGCCGTGGTGACGGCACGGTCGACGACGACAACCCAAACCTGACATCCGAAGAACGCGCCGCGCTGAGAGCCGAGCGTAAATTGCTGAAGGCTGAACGAGACGCGGCCAAAGACGCTGAGAAGGCAGCGCGCGACGCGGCCAAAGACGCTGAGAAGGAAGCCCGCGAAGCGGCCAAAGACGCTGAGAAGGAAGCCCGCGAAGCGGCCAAAGACGCTGAAAAGGAAGCCCGCGAAGCGGCCAAAGATGCAAAAGAAGCCGCCAAAGACGCTGCTGACGAAGCTGATGAAGCTGCCAAAGACGCCGCTGACGAAGCTGATGAAGCTGCCAAAGACGCCGCTGACGAAGCCGAAGAAGCCGCCAAGGACGCCGCTGACGAAGCCGAAGAGTCCGCCCGCGAAGCCGCTGACGAAGCCGAGGAGTCCGCCCGCGAAGCCGCTGATGAAGCCGAAGAGGCCGCCCGCGAAGCTGCCGACGAAGCCGAAGAAGCCGCCCACGAAGCTGCTGACGAAGCCGAAGAAGCCGCCCGCGAAGCCGCTGACGAAGCCGAAGAAGCCGCCCGCGAAGCTGCTGACGAAGCCGAAGAGGCCGCCCGCGAAGCTGCCGACGAAGCCGAAGAAGCCGCCCGCGAAGCCGCTGAAGAAGCCGAAGACGAAGCCCGCGAAGCTGCTCGCGACGATGTCGAGGACGAGGCCGATGATGAGGCTAAACAAGGCGGCAAGGGTAAAGGTTGATAAACAATAACCCGACGGGCGGCCTGCGGCCGTCCGTCTCATTGTTTGGGGGTGTTTCACCCTTTAATTTGAACGAAAAACGAGGCAGAAAACATGAAGATGAAGCCCATTTCGACGATCGGCGCGCTCGCCTTCATCGTCACGCCAGCCGCTGTTATTAACGGGGCTCAAGCGAAGGACAGTCCTGTCAGCATCGAGGTTTCTACAGGCGTCGAATATGACGACAATCTATCCGTCAACGAAATTGACCAAAACTCCAGTCAAGATGACTATTCTGCTCTTCTTGATGCAGAAATAGAGTTCAAACACGAATTAAGCGATGGAACCAGTTTTTCAGCTGGTTATAACTTTTCCCAAAGCTTGCATTTCGATCGCACCGAGTTCGACATTCGTTCGCACCGAGGGGCGGTTGGCGTAACCCATGACTTCGGCGATTTTGATTTAGGCATCGATTACACCTATGTCTATTCCACACTCGATGAAGCCGGTTTCCTGACCTACCAGCTACTGTCTCCCTATATCGCATCCAGCCTTACAAGGAAAATATATGTGCGCGCGGCCTATTCGTATGCGGATAAGGATTTCAAATCCCGCCCGACTCGCGATGCAGAAGTAAACGCCGGCGGCGTCGATGTTTTCTATTTCCTCAATGGCACAAAGACCTATCTCCTGTTGGGCTATAAATATGAAAATGAGGATGCCGTTGGGCCTGAATTCGATTTCAATGCTCACAATGTCAAGGTGCGCCTGACGCAGAAGTTTCCAATCTACGGGCGCGACGCCGCTTTGAAAATTGGTTGGCGCTATGAGAATCGGAATTATGATTCGATCACGCCATCAATCGGCGTCATCAGAGATGACGAGCGGCAACGGTTTCAAGTTGAGTTAGAGGTTCCACTTTCGGAGCATTTTTACGCCTCGGCGGAATACGAATACGCCGACTTTGACTCCAATCTTCAGTCAGTGAATTATACGCAGAATCTCGCTACTATCCGACTCGGGGCAAAATATTAGCCCTGGCTTATAGCATCGGGCTTATAGCATCGGGCGATAAATCAGGATCGCCCGATGCGATCGTTTTCTTTGTCGTCGCGCCGGTTTCGCGAAAAACTGGACCTCATCCTGAGCTTGTCGAAGGGCCGCTTTTTCGCCCGGCGCTCTAGTGTCCCGAATCCGAAGTTCGTTACATTATGCAGCACGCTCAAGACGAACTTCGGATTCGATAAGGACACTAGCAAGTTTATGATTCTAGTGTGGTTTTGGATTTAAAGTTCGTTGTGAGCAAGCTGCGAATTATGTACCGAACTTCAAATCCACCACAATAGACTTGCGCAATGTAATTCTGCGTTCGTCAAGTTCGGTAAGTCTTTTGCAGCGAATTAGAGCGTTTCCGGCCTAAACCGGGTCATCATTACCCCTCATCCTCATCCTGAGGAGCCCTGACGGCGAGAAGCCGACAGGGCGTCGCGAAGGATGGGCCATACGCTCTGAGCCCGCCGTCCATCCTTCGCGACGCCTTCGCCGCTTTCGCGGTGAAGGTTCCTCAGGATGAGGGAGGTGATTCAATCGAGACCGGAAATGCGCTAGGCCATCATCGTGTGACACAAAGGCGCACCGGTTCTCTCGGTAATTCAGCAATGAGCTTGTTGAAAAAGGGTTTTCGACGATGGTTGGGTGGAAGTAACGCCCTGAAAAGTCTGCACTTTGCGAAAACTTATCCCCGGCCTTCGGTAAGGGGGTTATACTGCTTTTCGCGTCAACAGATCGCCCAACAGCATTCATCGAGATCAGACGAAAGCGACGGAGGGAGCGACCATGAGGAAAGTGATCATCGCATTTGCGGCGACGGTGTTGTTCGCTTGTGCGCAAGAGGAAGCAGCGCCGGATCAGCAGACGCAATCCGACGTGGGAGAAATCATTGCGCAGCCAGATCGACTTCGCGAGAGGCAGCAAGAGCTGCTGGATCGCTATTTCGCAATCTACAAAGCCAAAGATGTCGCTGCCATGCTGGCGCTTTTCGATGATGACATTATGGGTGTTTTTTATCCCACGACATTGTTCGGGCGAGGAATTGAAGCGGCTGAATCGGGGCTTCGCGGGGATTTTGAGGGGCGCCCGAACGCCTGGGCTGAGATGCCGCATCGTTTCCGCATTGGGACCGACAAATGGGCGACTTTCGGAGAATCGATCAATGGGGATGAGCGC
>JAJFFW010000044.1 GCA_021776435.1 Parvularculaceae bacterium
GGAAGAAGGCACGGTCGCTATCAAGCCGCGCCCGCCCCGCAAGCGGCGTCTTGACGCCTTTGGCGATGCTATTCGCGGTCTTATTGGCGCCAAGCCTGATATGACGCTTGAAGAGATATCCGCGCGGTTGCTTGCCGATCAAGATGTAAGGGCGTCGACGTCAACGATTGATGATTGGCTGAAAGCCAACAAACTCACTTATAAAAAAAACCGCACACGCCAGTGAGCAGGAGCGCAGCGACGTTCAGGCCAAGCGGGCTGTGTGGCGGCGCCGCCAGACCTGGCTGAATGAACGCCCTGACCTGATTAACAAAATTGTGTTCATTGATGAAACCGGCATTAACACCAAGATGGCAAGGCTGCGCGGGCGCTGCCAGCGGGGCCGGCGGCTGGTCGCCAGCATTCCTCATGGGCATTGGAAAACGCTGACCTTTATCGCGGGCCTGCGCTGTGACGGTCTTGTCGCGCCATGGGTGATCGACGGGGCGATGGATGGCGATGCGTTCGTTCAATACATCAAGACGCAACTCGCTCCCACGCTGAATGAAGGCGATGTTGTCGTCCTTGATAATCTGCCTGCGCACAAAAGACAGGATGCGGCTCAGGCGGTCAGAAACTGCGGCGCCTGGTTGTTGTTTCTGCCGCCATACTCGCCTGATCTTAATCCTATTGAGCTGGCGTTCTCCAAGCTCAAATCACACCTCAAAAGGTTGGCGCCAAGAACTGTCGATGATCTTTGGAAGGCGGCGGGAAAAGTGTGTGTCCTGTTCAAACCAGACGAGTGCACAAACTTCTTCACAGAAGATGGATATGGACCAGCCTAAATCGGAAACGCTCTAATTCGGCCCGTAAAGCGACCTGCACCGGGACGATCCATCCGCCGCCGCCGGGGGAGCACAAACTCCCCGACAGCGGTTCCAGTTTGCCTGAATGGACGAAAAAATCATAAGACAAGCGCCGGGCTAAAAATTTGCATCATAGTTTTGTGCTTTGAAGAAGTTCCAGCATTCCTGCTCTGTAAAGAGGTTGCAAATGTCGCCTGCGGCTTGCCACAGGGCGTCGTAAGTTCGGGCGGCGACCTTGCGCAGATGGGCTTTCAATTTTGAGAAGGCCATTTCAATATGGGTTGTCCCATAATGCACCTCCAACGGGACGGCAACGTGGATGCTGGATTCCGGGTTTAGATGCCGATGGCGGAGACCGCCTTATTTACCTCATTACAGCGCTGTGTCGGCAACACATACACGAACACAATGCTATTCACATACAGCGACACAGGTGTGGACACAGCTCCAAACACAATAGTGCTAAAGGGGCAAATTCGTTGGTTTTTACTCAAAGGCGCTGACTATGCGTGATATTTTTGCTGACGACACGTTAACCGCCAAATTCTTCAATCTGACCGAGAACGCAACAGAGCAAGATCGCTGTTACGTCTATCGAATAAAGGATAGCAAGCCGGTGCGCCCGGCAATCCTGATTTGCGTCCCTCACCCGGCTCTGTTCGATGATTTGCGCGATGAGCATGGCGGCGGCGATTTTCAGGTGATGATCCGGCGCGGCGAAACGATGATGTTGTCTGCATGTTGTGTATTGCGGAACCAATACGGCGACGGTCTTAAGGCCAAAAGACAAACTATGGTTTCGATTATTCCAATTCGCCTGCATCCTCAGCAAGGTCATAAGCATCAAGCCAAGCTTTAGCTGCCTCGCACCTAATCAGTGTACGACGTCCGACCTTTAAAACTTTCAATCGTCCTGCAGCAATTTCCAGTGGGCTGCCCCCGGTTTGATGGGCACCGAGATATGGTGTTTAGATGGAACCGGAGGGTATCATGGGAAGACGGCGAACGTTCAGTCTGGAGTTCAAGCATGAGGCGGTGAAGCGGATCCGCGACCGGGGCGTATCAAATGCTCAGGCGTCGCGCGATCTTGGTGTCCACGCCAATTTACTGCGCAGTATTCAAAAAACAGCTCAGCGCCATGGGCATCAGGGATGGGCCGACCGCCTTGCGAAGCCCGTGGCAGAACGGTTACGTCGAGCGCCTCATCGGTTCGATCCGCCGGGCCCGTTCGCGAAGGCGAACAAATCATATATGCCTCGATCACTTTATCATATTCAACGCGAGCCATTTACGCCGTGTCCTGAAAGCTTATGCAAAATATTATCATAATGCGCGAACGCATCTCTGCTTGGAAAAAGATTGCGCCAGTTTCGCGACCGGTTATGCAGTCAGGTAGGCTGGAACGCGTCCAACATCTTGGTAGATTGCACCACGTGTGTGCGAGACTCTAGTAATCGGTAGGGACACCGAACAGGGGACGCCTAACGCGTCACCACTTTTCGATAAACGTGCCAGCTGGTGTGGCCGAGAACAGGCAACACGACGGCAAGCCCAACCAATAAGGTCAGCGCCCCAATTATCATCGATCCAACAATAATCACCCCCCACAACGCCATCGCGCCTGGGCTGGCGAATGAGGCGCGCAATGATGTCCTGATGGCGACAAGCGGACTGATATCGCGATCAAGCGCCATTGGAAAAGATACGACATAGGCAGCCAACACGGCGACAGCCAACAGAAAACCTGCGCCATTGCCAATCACAATCAAAATCCACCCTTGGGGCGTTAGAAAAACCAGACGCAAAAATTCCACAGGCGTATCAAAACCAACACCGCCTATGGTCGCGTCGTATATCGCCTGAGCGATCAACAGCCAGGTGATAAATATAACGAACAAAGCAAGGCCAAGAATTCCGATCGTCCTCGAACGCGGGCCGGTGAAAACGGTGAAGGCCTCACTCCACGCGAAATCTCGCCCTTGCTCCCTCCGCCGGCTGACTTCATAGAGAATCACCGCAGCGAACGGCCCCATGAGGGCGTAACCGCTGATAATCGGGAAAATAAGGGGAATCAAATCGCGTTCAAAGGCCCATGCCGCTCCTAGAAAACTGGCGATCGGGTATATTAGTCCCAGCAGGAATAAATGGCTCGGCTTTGCATTGAAATCCGCAATACCAAGCTTTATTGCATCGAAAATATCTTGTGCGCCAATCGTTCGCACATGGATTTCTTGGGTCGTATCTGAGTGATGGACGCCGACATGTGGAGCAGCCACGGCCCTTTCCTCTTTCATTTGCAACAATATATAATTTGCAACAATATATAAAATTTACGACAAGAATGCGCCTTTGTCCAGCTGCATCACATCAATTGACAGACCAGCCACGTCTCGCCCGGAGCCGTTACTTTCCATTTTAAAACATCCGTATTCAGAGCGATTGTAGAACGAGCACGATCCAGCTGCCTGCTGAAATGATAGAGACCAGTGACGCGATGGCGAACCCAAGCAAAGCTGGTTTAGAGGACGCCCATCCTCTCCAGACCGACAACGTTCTCCCGGCGGTTGAGATCAAGTTCATCTTGAACTCCGTCTAACCCGGATTAACGCCAAGCGCACCTAACCTGCCGCCCCTTCGCGGTCGCACAAATTAAATTTACATGCGTACAAATTCGATATTCGCCGATGCAGCAAAGGAATTCATGCCGCCGCCACCGCGCTCTTTCATATTTTCGCGCGCTTTCTACGCCTACGCCTGGCGAAGCGGTTTGTCCATCCCAGATTTCCAAAATGGGCGAACGCCAACAAATGCGCGGCCGGAATGGGTGCGCGGGGGGAATGGGTGCGCGGGGGGAATTGTGCAAAAGTCCAATTTCATTTCGCTGTTTGGTTGTTGTTATCGCCTAAGGGTGAGGCGGTCGTGTCGGCCACCGCGTGAATAGGGTTTTCCTTTAAGGCGAAATCGCATATTATGAATACATTCGGAAACTTGCTGGGCCACAAATACAAGTAAGAATTCAACCAGTTACGGGCCAGCGTCCTCATTTAGGTTTTCGTACGAAATGTGGCCCCGCGAGACAGCGATGAAACAGCACGCATGTCATACGCCTTCGATTAAGCAACAGCTTGATACAGGTGGCGCGTCTGTCCGCTCTAACCTTACGCCAATCGGCGCTATGAACCTGACAACCCATGACCAGAGGCGACTGACGTTGTACGGACATAGCTTCCCAATTGTGATCTTGTCTTCGCGCGTCTTGAGGAACCTCATACATAAGGGAAGATTTGCGCGAATCCCGCCTTCGACGGCGTCTTTGCAAGACGCCTTTCGGCAAACGAATACGCCCGATACAGACGATCTTTATACAACTGCGAAACAATGCGGACGCCTCTTAAACGGAGCGCGGCCATGAGAATCGCCATCGTTATCGGCCTGCTCGTCATAGGATCACTCGTCTTTCATTTTCTCAGCCCCTGGCGGCAGACGCCGATCGCTTCCAATTGGGGCGAAATCGACAATGCGCTGACTATCACCTTTTGGGTTTGCGGCGCCGTCTTTGTCGCGCTGAACCTGTTTCTCGCTTATTCGGTGTTTCGATTTCGTCATCGTGAAGGACACAAAGCGACATACGAGCCAGAAAATATGGCCTTGGAGCGTCGACTGACCTTTTGGACCGCCCTTGGAATCGTAGTCATGCTGGCGCCCGGATTGTTGGCGTGGAACAAGTACATATCGGTTCCACAAGACGCACGGGTCGTTGAAGCCATAGGCCAGCAATGGCAATGGAGTTTCCGCTTTCCCGGAGAGGACGGCGTGCTGGGCGCCGTGGCGACGAAACATATTGGCCCGGATAACCCCTTCGGCCTAAACCCTGACGATCCTTGGGGGCACGACGACATCCTAGTCGAAGGCGGCGAAGTGCATCTTCCGATTGATCAGCCGGTCAAAATTGTTCTGCGGTCGAATGATGTGCTGCACAATTTTTATGTACCGCAGTTTCGCGCCAAGATGGACCTGGTCCCCGGCATGATCACCTATATATGGTTGACGCCGATACGGACCGGGACGTTTGAGATTTTGTGCGCAGAATATTGCGGCGTCGGGCATTATGTCATGCGCGGTTATGTGGTTATCGATGAAGAAGCTGCGTTTGAAGCGTGGCTGAGCGAGTTTCCGACATATGGTCAGACGCGAGTGATCGCAGCAAATGAGAGCGGCGCACCTTGATATGTTCTGCGTAGGGTGCAAATAAATTAGGTTAAGGAAAGACGCGAAGGCGAGGGCGCAATGACTTACACTACCATCGCTGAAGACACCAGAGCTCTTCATCACCCAAAAACCTGGGTAGGAAAATATGTCTGGAGTCAGGACCACAAGGTCATCGCGGTGCAATACTCGCTTACCGCTATCGGCGTCGGACTGGTTGCGCTCGTATTGTCCGGTTTGATGCGCCTGCAGCTGGGTTTCCCCGGCATGATCGAATTCATAACCCCTCAAGCCTATTATCAGTTCGTCACCATGCATGGCATGATCATGGTGATTTATCTGCTTACGGCGCTTCTTCTGGGCGGATTCGGAAATTACATGATCCCGCTGATGGTCGGCGCGCGGGACATGGTGTTCCCTTATGTCAATATGCTCAGTTATTGGGTGTATTTGCTCTCCGTCATCGTATTGATGGCGAGCTTTTTCGTTCCAGGCGGGCCAACCGGCGCTGGCTGGACGCTTTATCCCCCGCAAGCGATTACCGAAGGCACGCCTGGCGCCAGCTGGGGCATCATTTTGATGCTTGCCTCCCTGGGGATCTTTATCGTTGCTTTCACGATGGGCGGGCTGAATTACGTCACGACTGTGCTTCAGGCGCGCACCAAGGGGATGACCCTCATGCGCATGCCGTGCACGGTTTGGGGAATTTTCGTCGCCACCATTCTCGGCCTCTTGGCCTTTCCGGCTTTGTTGGTGGCTGCTGTCATGATGATGCTGGACCGGGTCATCGGCACGAGCTTTTTCATGCCGTCCATCATCTCAATGGGTGAACCGCTTGCCCATTCAGGCGGCAGTCCGATCCTGTTCCAGCATCTGTTCTGGTTCTTCGGTCATCCCGAGGTCTATATCGTCGCACTGCCCGCCTTTGGCATCGTTTCGGATCTCATCAGCACCCATGCCCGCAAAAACATATTCGGGTACCGTATGATGGTCTGGGCGATCATCATCATCGGGGTCCTGAGCTTCTTCGTATGGGCGCACCACATGTATGTAAGCGGAATGAATCCCTATTTCGGGTTCTTCTTCGCGACGTCTACGCTGATCATCGCGGTGCCGACGGCCATCAAGGTGTATAACTGGGTGTTGACATTGTGGCAGGGCGACATCCACCTGCGCACACCGATGTTGTTTGCGATCGGTTTCATCTTCACATTCATTCACGGCGGACTGACAGGACTGTTTCTCGGAAATGTCAGCGTCGACGTGCCGTTGTCAGACACTTATTTCGTTGTCGGACATTTTCATATGGTGATGGGCGTTTCGCCGATCCTGGTCGTCTTCGGCGCTATTTATCACTGGTATCCGAAAATCACAGGGCGCATGTGGAACGCAACGCTCGGCCAACTGCATTTTTGGATTACGTTCCTCGGGACCTACGTGATCTACTTGCCCATGCATTATCTTGGCTTATTGGGTGTGCCTCGCCGTTATTACGAGATGGGCGAGACAGAATTCGTGCCCGCCTCAGCGCAATGGGCGAACGAAGCCATCACGATTGCGGCCTTAACCGTAGGCGTCGCGCAGCTCATTTTCTTCTACAACATGATTTCCAGCTATTTCAGAGGTCCCAAAGCGGATCCCAACCCCTGGGGTGCAACATCGCTGGAATGGCAAACGCCCAAGACGCCGCCCGAACATGGCAATTGGGGTCCCACACTCCCGACAGTTTATCGTTGGGCTTATGACTATAGCGTGCCCGGCGCGGCGCAGGACTTTATTCCGCAAAACGTGCCGCCAGACGGCGCGGCGCGTGATCGCGATATGTGAGGGCTGGCGCAAGTGGAGATGTGACGTGAAAATCCTGCACGAACTGATTAAAAAACCCTGGTTGACGCCTGGCGCAGACGTCGGCGCCGACTTGGGCGCCGTCGCGCTCCGCCGGCCGACGATCGCGGCCACCGGCCTATGGATCTATGTCGGTGTCGCCACGGTTATGTTTTCGCTCATTGTGGCGGCCTATGTTTTGCGATTAGGAAATTACGGAGCGGATCCGGCGAGCGCTGCTGACGCGACTTCGTCGCTGGGGTGGTGGACTCTGGCGGCGCTTTGCGGAATACCCTTGGCCAATGATTGGCTGCCCATGGCGGAGCCATGGCTCTTATGGGTGAACACTGGCGTTTTGATTCTCAGCAGCATTGCCTGGCAAGTGGCGCGAGGCGACTTGCGTCACGGGCGCATGGACAAATTACGCGTCGCCCTGATCGCCGGCGGCGTCTTGGCCTTTGCGTTTCTAGCGGGCCAGCTGACGGTATGGCGACAACTCATCGCAGACGGATATTTTGCGGCCGCAAGCCCAGCCAACGCGTTCTTTTACCTGATCACGGCGATGCATGGCTTGCATTTGCTCGGCGGGCTGTTGTTTTGGGGGCGGGCGACCGCTAAAGTTATGCGAGGCGCCGAAGCCGCCGAAATCGGAACGGGCGTAAATCTCTGCACGGTCTATTGGCACTATTTGCTTGTGATTTGGATCGTAATGTTCGGGTTGCTGCTTATCACATGATCATCCTTACGCTTCTTTTCCCCTAAATGTCGGATCGGCTGATTGATATGACGCAAACACCACTGACACATACTGACCACGCTGTAACGGCCCCGCATAGCCTGGAGAGCCTCGTTTCGGATTGGTCAACGGATCAGGAGGTTTTCAAAAAGGTCCAATGGGGCAAGGCCATGATGTGGATCTTCTTGCTCAGCGACACGTTCATTTTTTCGTGTTTCTTGACCTCCTATATGACGGTGCGGGCGTCAACAACGGTGTCATGGCCCAATCCAAGCGAAGTTTTCGCTCTGACGCTGTTCGGCCAGCACATCCCGCTCATCTTGATCGCAATTATGACATTCGTCCTGATCAGTTCCAGCGGAACGATGGCGATGGCCGTGAATTTCGGTTATCGCCACAATCGCAAAGCGACGGCGGCCCTGATGTTCGCGACGGCGCTGCTCGGCGCGGCATTCGTCAGCATGCAGGCTTTTGAGTGGACGAAGCTGATTCTTGAAGGCGTCCGTCCATGGGGTAACCCTTGGGGAGCTCCACAGTTCGGCGCTACTTTCTTTATGATAACTGGGTTCCACGGCTTGCACGTTTCGATCGGCGTCATCTATCTTTCTATCATCGCGACTCGCGTTTTGAACGGCGTTTACGATCGCAACGGCAAGTATGAGGTTGTTGAGATCGCCGGGCTTTATTGGCACTTCGTAGACCTTGTCTGGGTCTTTATCTTTGCGCTCTTTTATCTTTGGTGAGGAAATGTGATGGATCGCGCGACACACGCCACGCAGACTCCCCCGGCGCAAGCCGCTAATGCGGACGTCCACGACGTCGGGCAGCAGCACCCCATCAGCGTTTATCTCAAGATCTGGGGCCTTCTATTCGTCCTTAGCCTGATGTCCTATCTCGTCGACTTTTTCGGGTTTCAGGGCCTGTTCAGATGGTCTCTCATCCTCACCTTTATGTTTTTGAAGGCGGGATTGATTGTCTCCGTCTTCATGCACATGATGTGGGAGCGTCTGGCGCTGATCTACGCTATTTTGGTTCCACCGCTTTGCTTGATTGTGCTCGTCAGTCTCATGACGCTTGAATCTGATTATACATTCTGGACACGGATTTTATTCTTTGAGACTGAAACCGCGCTTCCGACCGGGGGCCATTGACGGCGCGCGCCGCGAAAATGGAAGGGTTGCTGGATAATGTATAGATTTCAAGCGGCTCTGGGATGACAGCTATGATTAAATTCAGCTTCGCGATAATGATCCCTGTCATAATTATTCTGGCTCTCCACTGGGTGGCAGACTTCGTTTATCGAGACGATTACTCAGCCAAACTCGCCATTGATGTGCCGGGCTTTGAAGCGCCGCTGGTCAATCGGGCCGCCCTTCAGCGCCGCTGGCCGGAAGGCTTGGATGATCTTGGCGCCCGCGCTCAGTTGCGCGCCCATATGCGAGACGTAGAAAACCTGAAAGCCCCTAAACCCCTCGCGAGCCTGGCGCTTACGGCGTCAGCGCCGGAGCCTGAACCTGATCTGGCGACATTGCTCGCTGCCGCTGATCTTGCAAGCGGCGAGCGCCGCGTGCGGATTTGCGCGGCGTGCCACACCTTCAACGAAGGCGGGAAAGACGGCGTGGGGCCCAATCTCTGGGGCGCCCTCGGGCGCGATATCGGTTCGCGGGCCTCATATAATTATTCCAACGCGCTCGCCGCAGAACCGGGAAGCTGGACGTTTGAAAAAATCGACGCCTATTTGCGCAATCCCGGCAAAACAATTCCCGGCAACAAGATGGCGTTTCAAGGCGTCAGGCGATCGGATGATCGGGCGGACATCATCGCCTATCTGCGGATGCAGGGCGCCGCACAAATCCCGCTCCCCAAGCCTGCGGCAGCCGGAGGCGACGAAACTCAACACGGCGCCCAAGAACTGTAAGGGCGATGTAACCGGCGCAACTGCCTATGTGGCTTGAGATCGGCGACGAACAGCATTGCACTGAACAAGCGAATTCGAAACTCTGGCCTGCCCCCGGCGTCCATCAAACCGGGGACAGGCCAATTGTCGTGGGTATGGATGGAGATAATCCCCAAACTCTCAAAATTTAAAGATGGCCTAGCCGCAAATCGAAGTTCGGTTTTTATATACCGTTGTCTGAGCCTCGCCTAATTCCAGAAGGCGCGAACATTCATCAATCGGTCGTAGATCGAATGTCGGATGTTGCCAACTACAAGCCTATAAATTTGCCGTCTCGTTACAACCCGATCGGGCAAACGGAAATCACGTGATTGGCAGTCGTCTTACCTCAGCTTTGCCTTTAAGCGGACGTAAAAAGCACTACTCGGGTCGGCTTGAGTGAACTGAACGAAACGAGAATTTGTTTAGGGTGTCGCAGCCTGAACTGCTTCCAAATTTTTTCGCACCGCACGGCAACGAAATTCAATGCATAGTAACCTATTGAATTACAACAATAAAGTGGTGAGCCCAGAAGGATTCGAACCTTCGACCTACTGATTAAAAGTCAGCCGCTCTACCAACTGAGCTATGGGCCCACGAAGGGGTAAGTTCATGACTTTCAAAGACAAGTCCACCCGACGCTTCAAACACAAAAAACAAGAGACGTTTCAGTTCCGAAAAACAGAAATCGCCGCTGAAGGCCCGCGAACATAGTGTCGCTGTCAGGCGCGGTCAACCGCTTCACTTCGACATTCTCGCATCAACAGCGCGACTGCTTATCGTTTGTTTTTCATGAGTAAAATTGGAATGCAAGAGGCGCCGGCTAAACGTCTGTTTCACCAGTCGCCATTTTAAAGTTTTCAATGAATGCGGTGAGTCGCCCGGCGGCGATCGCCGCACGCAGATCGACCATCAGCGTTTGATAGTAATGCAGGTTGTGCCATGTGAGCAGCATCGGCCCCAAATACTCTCCTGATCGGAAAAGGTGGTGAAGATAGGCCTTCGAAAAATCGCGGCTTGCCCGGCAGTCGCTGGCCGGGTCGAGCGGCTCCGGATCATCCGCAAACCGGGCGGTCTTGATGTTGAGCGGACCCTTTCGAGTCCAAGCCTGACCATGTCGACCTGAGCGGGTCGGCGCTACACAATCGAACATATCGATGCCGCGCGCCACTGCGCCGACAATATCAGCAGGTTTGCCAACACCCATCAGATAACGTGGCCGGTTTGCTGGCATCGAAGGCGTGGTGACTTCAAGCACGCGGAACATTTCAGCCCGCCCCTCGCCGACCGCGAGACCGCCGATCGCATAGCCAGGAAAATCCATCGCCGCGAGGCCTTCGAGGCTTTTCGAGCGCAGATCATCATAATTGGCGCCCTGAACGATACCGAATAGCGCCTGCCCGGGTGATGATTTTTCTTCAAACGCCCGTTTCGAGCGTTCCGCCCATCTCAATGAAAGTTCCATCGAGGCTTTCGCATCCTCATGAGATATCGGTATCGCGGGACATTCATCAAGCTGCATCTGAATATCCGAACCAAGAAGACACTGTATCTCGATCGATCGTTCAGGCGTCAGCATGTGCCGCGCGCCGTCGATATGCGACTGAAAGGAGACCCCCTCTTCGGTCAGCTTGCGCAGTTTCGATAGCGACATCACCTGAAAGCCGCCGGAATCGGTCAGGATCGGACGCGGCCAGTTCATGAATTTATGCAACCCGCCAAGCGCCGCCACGCGCTCCGCCGTCGGGCGCAGCATGAGGTGATAGGTGTTACCCAAAACGATGTCCGCTCCTGTGGCGCGTACATGTTCTGGAAGCATCGCCTTGACCGTGCCGGCCGTGCCGACCGGCATGAAAGCGGGCGTCCTGATTTCGCCGCGCGGCGTTGAGATCACGCCGGTGCGCGCGGGACCGTCGCTTGCATGAAGGGAGAAAGAGAATTCAGACTGCATCATGTTTCTCCAAAAGGCAGGCATCACCATAGGAATAAAATCGATATTCCTTTGCTATGGCGTGTGCATAAGCCGCTTTCATGCGTTGAGCGTCCGTGAAGGCGCAAACAAGCATGAAAAGCGTCGACCGGGGAAGGTGAAAATTGGTGATCAAGGCGTCGACCGCGCGAAAGCTATAATCTGGGTGTGAGTCGCATAAATTTTCCTGAATATAACCAGTCATAGTTGCAACCAAAACCGCCTCTTCTTGAATGAGTTGTCATAAGACGGTAAACTGAATTTTTGCACAGAAAATATGAAATTATGGGGGAGAATGCGTTGTGAAGCACTATTCACCCGTACGTTACGCCATCGACGCAAACGACCGGCTTGTCGAGGTAAATGAAGCATTTTGGTCATTTGCAGCCAATAATGACTGGGTCCCAGACAGGGACACCGTGATCGGTCAACCAGTATGGGACTTCGTCAGTGATACGAATATAATATTTGTATATCGACATTTAGTGAATGTGGTCAGGGAAGAACGCAAACAGGCATGTTTCCCGTTCCGATGTGATTCACCCGACCTGGAACGACATATGACCATGGCCATAACATATAGTGAGAGTAGTCATGTACACTTCATAGCCGAGCTGGATTGTGAAATTGCTTGGGAATTTTCTGCGCGCCCACATGTGATTCCACCGACGCGTTTTCTTTGCCCCTCTTGTTATCGGGTGGATATCGAAGACCAACAACTGCCGTTAATTTTGGCGCTTTCCACTCAGTTCCTTGATATCGGACTACACGAGATCAAGCAGAAAATTTGTCATGAATGCGTTTACAAAAAGAGGAGCGCCTTTAAACTTGTTGGCGCGCGCCAATGATCAGAAATATTGTGTATGGATTCACCATCCGCATTATTTTACTGATTTGATGTAATCAAAAACAAAATTTGACCTGCTCAATATTATTTCGTTAAAGGACGACAATTTTGCTGGTTTCATAAAAAAGTTGCCCTCACAACGGCGTTTCCAACAAACAGGCGTCGCCATAAGAGTAGAAGCGATACTCATGCGCAATCGCGTGGGCGTAGGCAGCCTTCATCCGCTCCGTCCCG
>JAJFFW010000045.1 GCA_021776435.1 Parvularculaceae bacterium
GAGCCTTACAGACCGCCGACGCCCTCCTCAAGCCTTAGGTCACCGACTCATAAACCCGGAACTCGTGTCATCCCGGACCCCGGATCAAGTCCGAGGCAGGCTGTTACAACCGTCCGAATTCCGCAGGCATTCGGCCAATGGTTGTTAGATCCGGGATCCAGGGCCGCGGGCGAAGTGCACGCTGCTCTGGATCCCGGATAGCTCAATTCGCCAACCAAATCAAAGATTTGGGGCAAATTGGCTTCCGGGATGACGGTTAAAGGGTTGTGACCTAGAGGAAATAGAGTCGTCTCTAGCTTAAATATCTCGGCTTTTTTCTTGGAGTTCTTCGATGAGCTCGCGTTGCTGCTTGGCGGAATCGCCGCCGCCAAAAACGAAGGCGCCCGATGAATATGACGTTCCATAGGTCGCCACGAGGTTAATCGTCTGCCCCAAACCAGATCCGAATTCATCGCCATGAAGCCCCGAAAGCGGATGAAGAAAAACCGACCACAGCACACCCTGAGCAACGGCGTATCGCGCATCAAGCGTACTATCAAAATTCGCCTGCATCAGACGTATCATGTCTTGCGGCTCTAAATCGCTGGCATCGGCGACTGGCGCGACCAGGCGCATCCTGTCAGCCTCGGTATCATAGACCAACGTAATAGAGATACCTTCGACTTCGAACACAGCCCCGTTGGGTCCGAATTCCGCATTCTGGTCAATTCGTTTAACGGCATCGCGCAATCGCGCCGCTGAAGCGAGGGCGTCGAAATTCTTTGCATTTTTTCGGGACTCTTCGTTGTCAGAGCCTTCGTAACGGTCCTCAGCAGTCGGCGCATCTTGCGCTATGGATACGGAGAGAGAGAAGGCCGCAACTATAGCCGCGACAGTAAGAAACGAGAAAACGCGGTTACCGATCATGGTGAAAACTCCCAGCTTTCGCTGAGATTAGCACAAACGAACCCAGCAAACGGGCGCTCGCTCCAATGTGAAGACTGCGCAAGCTTTGTGGTTAAACCCTCAAGGCAATTTTGAGCGCATCGGTCAAATCGGTCTTCTCCCAAGAAAAGCCGCCGTCCTCGTCCGGCGCGCGGCCGAAATGACCATAGGCGGCCGTTCGCGCATAAATCGGTCGATTAAGGCCGAGATGCTCGCGAATGCCCCGAGGAGATAAATCCATCACGTCACATAAAGCCAGCTCAAGCAGCCCTTCCTCAACATTCCCGGAGTCAAACAAATCCACGTAGACCGATAGCGGTTTCGAAACACCGATCGCGTATGCGAGTTGAATCAGACACCGATCCGCCAGCCCCGCAGCAACGACATTTTTAGCCAAGTAGCGAGCCGCATACGCCGCAGAACGATCGACCTTGGTTGGGTCCTTGCCGGCGAAAGCGCCGCCGCCGTGAGGCGCCGCGCCGCCATATGTATCGACGATGATTTTCCGCCCCGTTAAACCCGCATCTCCATCCGGGCCGCCAATGACAAAATTACCGGTCGGGTTGACGAAAAACTCGTCCTCCGGCGGCATGCCTATATCTTTCAGGACGTTTTCGACCAGGGGACGAACAAGCTCTTTGACATCTGCTGGTGTCAGGCCTTCGCGGTGTTGGGTGGACACGACAACCGAGGTCGCCGCAACCGGCTTGCCATTTTCATACCGTAACGTCACCTGGCTTTTGGCGTCGGGTTCAAATTCTGGACATTCCCCCGATTTCCTGGCCGTCGCCATCGCCTTCAAAATCTGGTGTGAATACTGGATCGGCGCAGGCATAAGATCTTGTGTCTCATTGACCGCGTAACCGAACATGATGCCCTGATCGCCAGCGCCTTCATCCTTGTTGCCAGCGGCATCAACACCCATGGCAATATCCGCAGATTGCTCGTGCAGAAAATTTTGAAAATTCGCGGTTTCCCAATGAAAGCCCGGTTGCTCATAGCCGATATCCCGCACAGCCGCGCGGGCCGCAGCCTCTACCTCCTCAGAGGAAACCCCCTCGGACGACCGGGTCTCGCCAGCCAGCACGATCTGGTTCGTCGTGGTTAATGTCTCGCAGGCGACACGCGCATAAGGGTCTCGCTCCAGAAACAAATCGACGACCGAGTCCGAAATTCTGTCACAGACCTTGTCGGGGTGGCCTTCAGATACGCTTTCACTGGTGAATAGATAGGATTTGCGCGCCATGAGCGTTGGTGTCTCTCTCATATAAAGAAATCGTTATGTGATGAGACGTGTTTAACCAAGCGCACCGCTGCTGTCCAACACAAAGAACGTATTGTGATAAAAAGGCTGTGAAATAGAGTTAGGCCGAAGCCGTCTCTTCGCGTTCGCTTTCCGCAAGGGACCTGACAAGATCAAGGACTCGTTTTTTTACTTTGGGATCACTGATCGCCGAGAAATAACGACAAAGCTGCACACCTTCAGGCGTATTTAAGAGGGACATGAATGAGTCTTCCACGCGGTCTTCGGAAAACCCTGGCGCCGTAACGCCTGCATAATCATCATATAAAAACTGAATCGGCACACTCAGGATTTGAGCAATCTGGAAAATCCGACTGGCTCCAATCCGGTTTATGCCCTTCTCGTATTTCTGTATTTGCTGAAAAGTCAGGCCCAGAGCCTCTCCCAGCTTATCTTGGCTCATACCGAGCATCATCCGCCTTAGCCGAACGCGTCCGCCGACATAAACATCAATCGGATGGGGCGCCTTTTTTGACACGATATCCACTACTCCGCCTTCTTAACCGATCCAAGTGCGGTTATTTCTAGAGTTACACATAGGACAATTCCGACCATTCACCAATCGAAGCACCGCCGAAATGCACTCCTCACGACCCCTTTTTGCTAGTCATGCTTGCCGCGTGTAGCACCGTCCATTTCAAAAATATAGTACAAGTTGCGACTATATCCCTCGGACAATTTCGCTCACCGTGTGTATTTTTGCGCTGCAATTACGAACACTCTTTTTAATTTCATCGTTGCGGGACAGGCATTCAGCACGAGGAAGGACAGAATATGACTCGTCAACATTTAACTCACCTATAGGATAATTTCGCTCACGTCATCGCTACAAGAGTCAAGTGCCCGCTTGCCTGTTCCTGCTCCTCACGGAGTACGCAGCCACGAACAAACCTAAGATCAGGAAGTAATACACGACATCCCCGAACCGCGCATACACCGTCGGCGATAGGGGTTTTGGCAACGGAAGCGTAATCCGGCCCTCTGTGTAAAGGGGCAACCTGCTTAAATATCGCCCTTTGGGGTCAATGACGGCGGAAATACCTGTGTTTGCAGCACGCGCCATTGGCAAGCCCGATTCAATTGACCGCAACCGAGCCTGATCTAAATGCTGGCGAGGGCCGGAGCTATCACCAAACCAGGCGTCATTTGTGACGGTGACCAGCCAGTCGGGGCGGTCTCCGCGTGGATAAAGTGCGCCAGGGAAAACAGCTTCATAGCAAATAAGCGGTGAAAAAGATGGGCCGCCAAGGCGAAATGTTTTTGGCCCCGCACCCGCCGTAAAGCCGTCCTGAAAAGGGGCGAGCTGCGCAAGTCCAGCGGCGCGAAGAACACCCTGCATCGGCAGGTATTCACCAAAAGGCACAAGGTGGTGCTTATCGTAATGAGCGACCGCGCGTCTTCCAATCGGCGTTTCCGGAATGACTGCGATAGAGTTAAAATACCGATCCCGACCATCACCGCCGTTTTCGCGACGGACCGAGCCAGCCACCAAAATAGCGGACTTTGGAAGTTCAGCAGAAAGCGTTTGCAGTGCACCGGTGACTTCATCCACAAGTGGCGCACTATTTTCCGGCCAAATGACGAAGACCTGCGTATCCGGTGGAAAAGGACCGCGGGAGAGCGCAACATGGCGCGCAAAATTTCGCCCCCAAAGCGCGGGATCAATCTTCTCCCTTTGCGGAATATTTGGTTGGACGACCCGCAACAGGACATTTTCGTGGACACCCGGATCGGGCGCCGCCAGACGTATTGCGCCAAACAAAAACAACACCGAAAAACCAGCGATAGAATATACGACGCCCTGCAACTGCCTCCTCAACTCAAAACCACCCCCAAGCCACATCGCCGGCGACGCGGCGAGCACCACTACGATCAAGCTTAATCCATAGACGCCATAAACCGCCGCGCTCTGCGCTCCGACAGCTGTCCCCGCTAATGCCTGACCAGCCAGGTTCCAGGGAAGACCCGTCAAAACATGTCCGCGCGCATATTCCAGGATCGACCAGGAGGCAGCGAAAATCAGCACCCGGCTCCAATGATTGCGCCAAAAGTATATTGCGACAGCCGTCGCCATTCCAGGAAACACCGCAATGAAAGCAGGCACGCCGAACATCGCAAAGGGCGCCATCCATGCGAATTCTTCAGCTTGAACAAGAAAAGACAATGCGACCCAATAGAGCCCGACAAGAAAATGCCCGAAGCCAAACCACCAACCCGTTATGAGCGCAGTCCTCACCGGTTTCTCGCCAACAGCGATACCGTCGAGCAACACCACAAGCACACAAAAGGCAACGACCAACAAAGGCGCAAGGTAAAATGGAGCAAAGGCCAGCGCCCCCACAGCGCCTGCAACAAAAGCCAGCCCCGACCTGCGCCAACCGCGCATGTTCTTTACAGTGGCGGTCAATCGATCCAGCCTTGACGCGGCGCTTGTCGGCAACCCCTTTTCCTGCGACATTAAATTGTTCATTCCGCCGCTTCGTTCGAGGTTGCATTTGAGCGTCGTATACGAAGCTTTCTGATTTTACGGGCGTCTGCTTCGGTCACTTCAAAATCCATTCCGGAAGGGTGTGAAATCACTTCACCGCGTTGTGGCACTCGACCAGCAAGTGAAACCACCAGGCCGCCCAAAGTATCCGCCTCATCATCGTCCGCTGCCAGCCGCACCCCGGCAGCATCAGCGAAGTCTTCAAGTTCGACGCGCGCATCAGCCTCCCAGCCGCCGCCGGGATGCACAATAATCATAGGCGCATCTCCCGCATCATGTTCGTCATTGATATCTCCAACGATCTCTTCAATCAGGTCCTCGATCGTCGCGAGGCCATCCGTACCGCCATATTCATCGATCACCAACGCCATGTGAATGCGCGAAGCCTGCATCCGTAACAATAAGTCGGTAACTCGCATTGACGGCGGCACATAAAGAATTTCTCGACGGATCGCTTTCAAAGTAGGCACACCAACGGGTTTTAACCCCGCTTCATCAGCAAGGAGTGCGACAACGTCTTTGATATGCACCACCCCAACAGGCGCATCGAGGTCCTTACGATAGATCGGAAGGCGCGAATGACCTGCCTGAGAAAAGACCTTAACCAGTTCAGAAAGAGGTGTCTCAATTTCCACAGCGACAATATCGGCCCTGGGCGCCATCACATCTGCGACACGTTTTTCATCAAAAGCGACAACGCGTCTGATCATCTCCCGTCTCGCCCGCGTCAAATTTCTGGCCGCACCGTGATGGCCATTTTCTATCGCCCTGGCGATGTCTTCGTTTCTTTTCCACTTAGAAAACATCACGCGAAGTCGGGAAAAGAATCCGTCATTCTTATGCGCTGGCGCAGAGTTATCTTGATCGACATGCGGACTGTCGCCGTCCATCAATTCGTCTCCTCGAGATAGGGGTCTCGAACGCCCAATCGCGACAGGATGCGAATTTCCATCGCCTCCATAATATCAGCGTCAGCGTCTCGTTCATGATCATAACCAAGCAAGTGCAACATCCCATGCACCAATAGATGGGCCGAATGACTGGCAATTGGCGTCCCCGTCAAATCAGCTTCCTGAGCGCAGGTTTCATAAGCCATTGCAATATCGCCAAGATAATCTTGATCCGGACCGGCTGGATCATTCGCTGGAAACGACAAAACATTGGTAGGGCGATCCTTGCCGAGAAAATTGTTGTTGAGTTTTCTCACCCTATCATCATCGGTCAGAAGAATGCAGACAGGTTTATCACAGACAGGCAATTCCGCAGCCACCGCGTCATAACAACGCTTCGCGAACGCTTCGGGATCACCAAGGTCGCGCCACCCTTCGCACTCGACACGCATATCGATCATACTCAAATCATTCATGACCGCGCTTTCGGACGCTGCCCGGCGTCACGGCTATCATACGCCATTATAATACGTGAAACGAGAGGATGACGCACCACATCAGCCGATGTAAACTGCACCTGTGTGACGCCTTCAACGCCTTGTAGCAATGAGAGAGCATCTGAAAGACCAGAAATGGCATCGTTCGGCAGGTCCGATTGAGATGGATCGCCGGTCACTGACATATGGGCGCCCTCTCCAAGTCGCGTCAAAAACATCTTCATTTGCACAACTGTCGCATTTTGCGCTTCATCTAATATGACCGCCGCGCGGGCCAGCGTACGACCCCGCATAAAGCCGAGGGGCGCAATCTCAATTTCACCCGTGGCCAGTCGACGCTCTACATAGTCTGCATGCAACATATCATGAAGGGCGTCGTAAAGTGGACGCAGATAGGGGTCGACTTTTTCTTTCATGTCACCGGGGAGAAAGCCAATGCGCTCTCCCGCTTCAAGCGCGGGGCGCGACAAGATGATGCGCTCAACGGCTCCGGAAAGAAGAAGATCGACCGCATGAGCAACGGCAAGATACGTTTTCCCAGTGCCCGCAGGGCCCACTCCGAAAACCAAATCCTGCGTATCGAGCGCATCGAGATAGGCGGCCTGATTGGCGCTGCGCGGAGTGATGAAGCGTTTGGGCGTCCGAATCGATTGCGGGGGTTGCATGCCGGCCGGCGCAACGGCGGGCGTCTCGGCAAGCTTTGCAGCCGCACGCGCTTCCTCGGACCCGACAGTTTCACCGCGCTGCAGCCGTGCATACAAATCGAGCAGGGCGCGTTTTGTCGTTGCACGCGCAGGCGCAGGACCGCTAATGGCAAACCGGTTGCCCCGTGGGTCAATGCGCACCTCGAGGGCGTCCTCAAGGATCATCAGATGCGTGTCATGCTCTCCTGAGAGGTCCGCAGCGAGACGGTTGTCGTCGAAGTCCAGGAATTCGACATCCTCAACGGTCGGTTGTTCACTCAAGCGACGGCCTCATCCTCTTTCAATAGCTCACCGGTCAGCGCATTGGGCGTGACGCCAACTATCCTAACAGATGCTATTGACCCTATCATAGATTGTGCCGCATTCACGTGAACGCTTTGCAAATATGGCGAGCGCCCAATGAGCTGGCCGGCATGGCGTCCGTCTTTTTCTAATAGAACTGACAAAACTCGGCCTTTTTGACGGGCATTGAAGGCTTGTTTCTGACTTTCCAGGAGCGCCTGCAAGAGAGCCAGTCGCTGATTTTTTTCGTCTTCCCCAACCTGATGCGCCATCACAGAGCCTGGCGTGCCGGGGCGGCGGGAGTATTTGAAGGAATAGGCCGAGGCATAATCAACGTCGTTAACCAAAGCCATGGTCGCCTCGAAATCCTCCGAGGTTTCGCCTGGGAAACCAACGATAAAATCGCCTGAAATAGCAATATCGGACCGCGCGGCGCGGATTTTCGCGATTAGCGCCTTATAGGCTTCACCGGTATGTCCGCGATTCATCGCTTGCAATATCGTGTCTGAACCCGATTGCACCGGCAGATGAAGATACGGCATCAGTTTCTCTTCATCCCCAAGCGCCCTAATTAATCCGTCATCCATATCGCGAGGATGAGACGTGGTGAAGCGGATACGCTCAATGCCGCCGATCTTGGCTAAATGACGGCACAGTTGGCCAAGCCCCCAGGATCCATCGTCGTTATCGAGGATTTTAAGTCCATCACACTCACTCGGCGGCGCCGAAGCCCATGCGTTCACATTCTGGCCGAGAAGCGTAATCTCCTTCACACCCTGCCTCGCCAGCGAGCGGGCTTCTGCGGTGATGGCCTCTACTGGTCGGGAGACCTCAGAGCCACGGGTGTATGGCACGACGCAGAAGGTGCAGAATTTGTCACAGCCTTCCTGAATGGTCAGAAAGGCCGAAGGCCCGTCAGCGCGCCGCATCTCGCCCAATCGGTCAAACTTCTCGTTCACCGCAAAATCGGTTTCCAGAACATCACCGCGCGCCCGTGCGCTGCGCGCCAGCATTTCCGGTAATCGATGATAGGCCTGAGGCCCAAACACCATATCGACTTGCGGTGCACGCACGACGATCTCATGGCCTTCCGCCTGAGCGACACACCCCGCAACAGCGAGGGTCATTGCGCCGCCTTGTTTTTCTTTGGCAATCTTGAGCTTCTTTAACCGCCCCAGCTCTGAATAGACCTTTTCAGCGGCCTTTTCGCGAATGTGACACGTATTCAGGATTACGAGATCCGCATCATCCGCTGAGTTGGCAGCTTCATATCCGAGTGGCTTGAGAATCCCCGCCATACGCTCAGAATCATACACGTTCATCTGGCACCCATAGGTGCGGATAAACACGGTTTTGCTTTGAGATTGTTCTTTTTTCTGCATGAAACCAAGACTTCCCGACGGAACGCGCATCTATGCGACAGCCAAAGCCCTGAGGCAAGCGAACGCAGGTCGCGCGCTCGTGACCAAATGTGCTTTGCGCATTCGAAGGCCCTCTGAGACAAAGATCATATTCGAGTGGAGTATTTCGATGTCTAGGTTGCGTGATGTAAAGGCGGCCATTTTGGCCATTCTCATTGGTTCCAGCAGCGCGGTAACGACCGCCAGCGCGCAGAATGCAAACCCAGCCCCGATACAAGGTGAGAGCGCCAGCACAACAATATTAGAGCTTTTCACATCTCAGGCGTGCTCCAGATGCACGCCAGCCAGCGAATATTTTTCGGAACTCGCGGCGCGACCCGGCGTGGTCGCTCTTGCCTGGCATGTTGATTATTGGAATGGGCTCAACAGCGGCCGTTCAGGACCTTGGAAAGACCCTTACTCAAGCGCTGAATATACGAAACGCCAGAGAGCATATAACCAAAACATTCGACATCGAAATACAGTCTTTACACCGCAAGCCATCATTGGCGGCGTTGAAACAGCAGTCGGCTCGAATCGAGACTTGGTCGAAGCGTTGATTTCCAAGGCGCCTATAACCAGGCACTTCACGCCGCGCATACGCCGGGACGGATCTACATTATCGATCACGGTCGACAGTGATAATGAGCCAATAGAAGCTATTCTTGTCACCTTTCAACGCGATGTCGTGACAGATGTTACAGGTGGCGAGAACGCAGGCTTAACTCTGACGAATACCAATGTCGTCAAAGGCGTGAGACATCTCGGCCTGATCGAGAAAATATCCACCACATTCGCCGTTGCCGCGCCCGATAACGGCGAGGGATGCGCGCTGATCCTGCAAGAACCCGGACAGGGCCGTATCCATTCAGCCATTTATTGCCCGGCTGAAATCTGAGTTTCTCAATACAAAGCTATCACTGTTTTCCAAAAGCTTTTTCGGCGGCTTCAGCCATTTCCTCAGGGCTCGGATCACAAATGTGAGTAGCGATTGACCAGTGATGCCCGAATGGGTCGATAATGGCTGCGAAGCGATCGCCCCAAAATGCATCATTCGGCTCCATGGTTGATTTGCACCCTGACGCCACCGCCCGCTCAAACACAGCGTCACAATCCTCCACATACAAATGAACAGTCACTGTAGAGCCACCCGTTCCGAGCGGCTCCTTTTGACCCCACTCTTCAAGTGCATCCACGACCATAACCGGCGCACCGAAAAAGCGAAGCTGCGCATGCATGATAATATTGGGATCGTTGGGCATGGAGATGCGCGTAATCTCCTCAGCACCGAAAGCTTTCTTGTAGAAATCTATCGCTTTAGCCGCGCCTTTGATGTGCAAATGCGGGGTTACAGCAGTGAAACCCTCTGGGATTGGTTGAATTTCCACCATTTCGGTCTCCTGAAATCTTGGTTTACCAAGGTCATTCACAGTTTAACCATAAACTCCAACACAAAAGAAGATGCGTTTTCCTTTCACCTCTTGGCGATAAAAAACACATTAATCTTCTGTCGTACGAATGAGCCGACGTAACGGCAGGGCGCTATTGTGCTTCGGAAACTCCCGAAGCGCCCAGCGCTGCAACGCCTTCAACATATTCCTGGCGTTTGCGCCGGTTAATCTCATCAAGTTCTTCGGCGCGTTTTTGGTCACCGGCCATTAGCGTCCGATAATCCATCTTGGCGAAATCGAGTACGCCCATATCGGCGTAGGCGTTTTGAACTTTCTCCGACCACAGACCGATATCGCGCACAATCGGAACAATACGCTGGAAAAGCGCTGTACGGTACATTTTCATATACCCGCATTCCTGCGCAGCAGCAGCACATTCTTCGACCGGAAGTCCGAGCGCCTGATAGGCCTCACGGGCGTCAAAACGATCGCGCATATGATAGCAGGCTTCAATGAGAAAATCTTCACGCTCATCGCGTTCCGCTTGCGTCAGGTGAGGATAGTAGTCTTTGAGCGTTATGCGCCCGAAAGCGACGTGGCGCGATTCATCCTCCATGACGAAGGCGTTGACCTGTTGGGCGAGCGAGTTCTTTGCCGTGTCGCGAATATTGGCGAATGCAGCGAGCGCCAGCCCCTCGATCACGACCTGCATCGCAAGATAAGTCATGTCCCAACGCGAATCCCGCAGAGCCTGATCGACAAGCGTTTGCAGAGGCGGCGTCATTGGATAGGCGACGCCGAATTTATTGAGAAGCTTTTGATAGGCTTCGATGTGGCGCGCTTCGTCCATCACCTGGGTTGCAGCGTAGAATTTCGCGTCGAGATAGGGGACCTGCTGTACGGTCTTGGAAGCGCATATGAGCGCAGCCTGTTCGCCCTGCAAAAATTGCGAAATGTTCCAAGCTTGCAAATGCCGCCGGGCGTTGATTTTTTCCTTGTCGTTCATTTTCGCCCAAATAGGCGTGTAATAAAGCGCGCCCATTTCGTCGGGCAATTCCATCGGATTTTCCGGATCAAGCTCTTCGTCCCAGTTGACGCGCGAAAGCGCATTCCACTGCATGTCTTTGCCCTTTTGATAAAGGTGCATCATTGGCTTGCGGCCGTCGTCATATTCCCAATTAAAAGTGGTGTCAAAATTTTGTGGGACGGTCCAACAGGGATCAATGTCGGGGACTGCGTAAAGATCGCGTAGGGACATTCGTCGCTCCTCCGTAGAATGGGCAGACCTTCCAATGAGATTACGTCAGTCTACGCTGTTTATTCAGCGGCGCTGACTCAACTCACTGGCCAATGAGGTACACTACGGAGTTTACTTTGGAGAATCAACAATCTTGACTGACACTAAAAGGTGATGCTGCACCGCACCTAACCTTTGGGCTTATCCAGAGGCACGCCGTAAAGCTCCAACCGGTGGGCGATCAGTTTGTAACCGTTCTCCTCGGCAATCCTCCTTTGGAGCTTTTCGATTTCCTCGCTCATGAATTCGATGACGTTACCCGACCGTAAATCAATCAGGTGGTCATGGTGATCTTCTGACGCTTCCTCATAGCGCGAGCGGCCATCTTGAAAATCATGCCGTTCCACGACCCCTGCCTCTTCGAAAAGACGCATGGTGCGATAGACAGTCGCGATTGAGATTTTCGGATCAATCTCAGCCGACCGCCGGTGGATCTCTTCAACATCCGGGTGATCGTCAGCGAGCGAGAGAACCCTGGCTATCACCCGGCGTTGTTCCGTCATCCGCATGCCTTTTTCTGTGCAGATCTTTTCAAGCCGGTCCATGATAGGTGCTCCAATAAATTGTGCCGCGCCGTTTATAAATCATACGCCGCTTGCACGTAGCAAGCGAACAAACTCGAAAAACGCCAGTTATAGCGCTTTGCATAAGACAACCGCGTCAGCGCCATTTTGATAATATCTCGGCCTTCGACCAGCGGGCTCGAAACCTTCATCTTCGTAGAGTTCAAGCGCCGGCGCATTTCCCGCGTCAACTTCCAGAAATAGACGCCTGATGCTCACCAAGCGCGCATCGGCGATGACTTTCCGCAATAGCGATCTGGCCATACCCTGTCGGCGGCGCCCCGGCAAAACCCCGATCGTGAGCAACTCCGCCTCATCCGCCAGTTGCCGCCATAAGACGAAGCCTTCTGCTGGCTCTCCCTCTGACGCAGCCGCCAGCAAAGTCGTTACATGGGGAGCAGTTATACCTTCCGCGACGGCCTGACGGCCCCAGCTTGCAGGACCGAACGCACTCGCCTCAAGGTCAGCAAGAACGCTTGCGTCCTCGGGATCAGCAATGCGGATCACCCATTCCGTCATACGAGCGAAAGTCCTTCAAACAGCGCCCGCCCTGCGGGCTTGGCATCTGCTGGCCGCAAATAAAGCGGTGCGGGCAGTGTGCTTGGTATGTCAGCGGCAGCGGCAAGTCGAGCAACAATTTTAGCGTCAATTTGCCTGGATGCGGACGAGATAACCCATTCCTTTTGGTGGAGCTTGACCAATTCGGCGCCAGACCCAACCAATACAACCGCCGACTGTTGCGCAGCAAAAGCTAGTTTTGAAGCTGCTTCTTTCGGATCCGCAACGAATGGAGGAAGGCGCTCGACGCCAGCAGCGTCATATAATGCGGCGAAAACCTGACCTCGGCGGGCATCGATAACCGCACCGATAATGTGCGTTGCTTCCGGACCATTCACGCCTTCAGCGAGTGCGGTAAGGCTGGAAATTCCGGCAAGCTTCACACCTGTCCCCAATATCAATCCACGAGCGAAAGACAGGCCAACGCGAACGCCCGTGAACCCGCCCGGCCCGATCACGACACCAACGCGATCGAGATCGCTTACACTCAATCTCGCCTCATCAAGAGCCGCAGCAGCCATTGGCGCGAGCTTCTCAGCATGTCCTTTTTCGAGTGCAATAAAGTTGTCCGACAGCACCTCGCCATCCTGTATGATGGCGACTGAACAAGATTGAAGCGCCGTATCAAGGCCGAGCGTAATCATAGAGAGACCCGATCATGTCTGACCCGCGCCAATACCAGTTTGACCTGCCTTCCGATAGCCGCCCACCGCATGCAAATTTAGATGAAGAATGGTATCCCGGAATCCAACAGACTTGGGAAAAGTCCACCACACGGCGCATCTATGACCCCATATTTGGGGTTCGCGCCATCGTAATCCATGCAACCGCCGGCTCGTCTTCGGAGGGCGCGGTCTCAGTCATGCGCGCTGGTAAAGCAAGTTTCCACTGGCTGGTGCCCGATGAAGACGAAGCCCAACACGGACAATTTGTTTGGGCCTGCGCGCCGGAAGCGCGCGCCGCCTGGCATGTGCGCAATGCAGTCTCTCATCCCGGTGTCTGGGCGGGGCGCAAAAAGATCAACCATTTTTCGTTGGGCGTTGAAGTTGTAAACCGCGCGACCGCTTCCGACGCCTTTTCCCATTGGCAAATGGCTATGACGGCGCGGATCGTTCGCTACGCATGGGCGAAATACCCAAACCTGCGCCATGTGGTCAGCCACGCCCGCCTGGACCCCGAGAGGCGCACGGATCCGGGCGCCCATTTCCCATGGGAAGATTTCAAAAATCACGTTTTGACAGGTGCAGACGACCCGATAGGCGCTTTGATCGCCGCGACAACCAATGCAAACGACATCGACCCGAGTCGTGAAGACCTCTGCCCCGCATGCGCCTGGCAGCCAACCTTGGTTTAAACGATCTCACAGGCTTCGTTAAACGAAAGCCGCGGACTGCGCTCGAACAGGTTTTCGTCAGTACCAAAACCGATATTGCATATGAAATTTGACTTGACGCTCGTTCCGGCAAAAAACGTACGATCAACGCCTGGCTTGTCAAAACCTGACATCGGTCCGCAATCAAGCCCTAAAGCCCGAGCGGCGATCATGAAATAAGCGCCTTGGAGTGATCCGTTCCGGAAAGCGGTTTCCTCAATCAGTTCGTCATTGCCGACGAACCAGCTTTTGGCGTCCGCATGCGGAAACAGTTCCGGCAGACGCTCGAAGAACGCGAGATCATAACCGATAATCACGCAGCACGGCGCTGTCATGGTTTTATCAACATTCATTTCAAGGAGATGAGGTTTAAGCCTCTCTTTCGCCTCCTGCGACACCACGAATCGAAAACGCGCCGGCGAACAATTGGCCGAAGTCGCGCCCCATTTCATGAGGTCATAAACCGCCTGAATCAGCGTCTCCGAAACCCCCCGGTCTTCCCATCCATTGTGCGTACGCGCTGAGCGGAAGATAATATCGAGCGCTTCGTCATTGATGATCTT
>JAJFFW010000046.1 GCA_021776435.1 Parvularculaceae bacterium
CCATTAGATAATTCCGGGCAGGGCGGACAAGAGGGCGTCTTCTTTCAGCAGGTTGTGGTCAAGGAAGGTAATCAGAAAAACGAAAATACAGAAAATAACCCCGAACAACCGGTCCTAAATGGCATTACACTTGAAGAACTGAAGAATCTTGCCTTCCCAATAAATATTGGCGACATTCTGCCGCTCGATGCGCTTGAGAAATTCGCTGCGGCTCAACTCAATCCCGACGGACATGTGCTGGCGCTTGCTTCGGCACAATTGTTTGTCGACACCGGGTCTGGAGCAACCCTGGTCAACCAAGGCGTCGTACTCATTCAGATCCATATCGACTGGGCGAATCGAACACTTGCGCCGGAAGCGCTGGCGTCGTTCGTAAAGCTCGATTTCTCCGTTTCAGACCCGAATGATCTGACGATAGCAAACCCTCTTGACGTGGTTTTGTCGGATGAAATTGACCAAGCCTATCTTCAAGCCGTACTGGCGAGCGCCAACCTGCCGTTCATGAACGGCGTAAACGGGTTGGCGGTGTTCGAGGCGCCGTTATTTGTGTTCACGATCCGAAAGGGGCTGAACGATACTGTAACAGTCGATGTCGCTGTCGATTTTAATGCGACCGACAATCAGGGTGTTACGGTCAATGTCGTGTCGGACTTCTCTAATCTCATTCTGGCGCCAGGTATGGGCGATCTTGCGTTCTTCGATTTTGATCTTGGGGACGTGGCGTCGGTTGCAGAGCTCGACGGATTTGCAACATCCGGCACATCAGTTCTTTCCGGCGTGTCTGATGTTGTGATCAGCACGCTCGGCGCGCCAACCCCCTTGAACGGGATTTCCTTTGGTCAATTAGAGGTGAATTTCGACAATCGCACAGTTGGAGGCGGCGGTTCATTCCTTGCCATTACCGCGGCGGCTGACCCGGCGATCGGCGGAGCGACAACGACGCAATTCGTGGCGTTCGACCAAGCTGTTTTATTTGATAATGGTCTTTTCAATTTGGCGTTTTTCCCACTTGCGTCATTGACGTCTGATCCCGCCTTGTTGAAGGGGGAGGCGCTTATCGGTCTTGAAGGTGGCGCCGATGGGCTGGAAGGAGATATCGCCGCCATCGTAAGCGATGACAGTGGAAATCACCTGTTCACCGAGATCGAAATCGATGATGAGAATTTAGGGTTTGGGTTGCCGATCGCGACCATCGCTGATCTTGAGGCGCAGGCGGCGACCCGTAAGGGGGTGTGGCGTTTCGATGGCACATTTCCAGGAAGAGGTCCTTTCGTTTCAGCGGAACTCGAAACTGCGAATAACCAATTCTTTACTGGGAAGGCGTCAGCATCGATCGATATTAACTTTACCAACCGGTCCATTGGTGGTGGTGATTCATTCGTTTCGGTTGACATTCCAGGATCAGGCAGTCCGATCCCATTATTAAACTTTATCGAAAGCCTTAATGTTGTGAGCTTTGGCGACGCCGTTAAAGGCGTTGGTGTTTTCGGATTCGATAGCGGCGATTTCAGTGGCAATAATATTGATTCAGCGTTGTTTCTAATAAGAAGCGGTCCGGATTTCGGTGCTGGTGTAAGGGCGGATCTTTTCTTCAATTTCAATGACGGCGCAGGCGGCGCTGGATTTGGTGAAGTCTCTGGCATGCCTATTCGAGAAGGTTCAACATTAATTTCATTGCCGTAATCCTGACGGCTGGGGACATAATTGGGAGCAAAAAACCATCAAATTTGGGCTCGCCTTGCCGGATTCTTCAGCGCTATTTTGGCGTTGGCTTTCGTCTTTGTGCAGCCGAATCTGCTCAATGCTGCGCGTGATCGTGCGTTTGACCAGTTCCAACGACTTTCTCCGCGCGTTCACGACAAGACATCTGTCCGCGTTGTAGAAATCGATGATGAAGCGCTTGAGCGCTATGGCCAATGGCCTTGGCCGCGTCACCAGTTGGCTGCGATTGTCGAGAAATTAAATGATGCTGGCGCCGCAGCGATTGTGTTCGATATCATCCTCGCGGAGCCTGATAGAACAAGCCCTGCGAATGTGGTGAAGAGCTGGCTAGACGCGCCAGAGCTTGCGCCGATCGTTTCGGAACTACAATTGGCGGACCTATCGGGTGTCGATCATGATCGTCGCCTTGCCTCTGCGTTTGCATCTGCTCCGTCGGTTTTGCACTTGACGGCGAGTGCGGGCGATACCGGCGGACCATGCCCGCCCGCACTCGAGCAGTCGCGTGTTTACGGCATGCAGGCGAAGGATCTTGCGCGGGTGGCGCCGAGCTTCAGGCAGATTATCCCCCCCCTGGCGCAATTTCGAGTCGCGGCGAGTGGGGAGGGGTTTGCAAAAGCAGCGCTGACGCAAGATGCGATTGTGCGCAGTGTGCCGTTGATTGCTCTGGCTTGCGGTGGTCAAGAAATTTATCCCAGTCTCGCTATTGAAGCGTTACGTGTCGCCGCGCCCCGTCTTGATCCGCAATATGCGCCGCATGAATTCATTGAAGCCGCTTCCAAAAATCCGTGCAGGACGCATGTAACAGGGATTGAGCAGAAATTCATTTCTGAAGTTATCTTATGCCGTTTACACCTTCCGACGACTGAGGATGGGCAGCTTTGGGTGCATTATTCGTCGCGTTCAAGTATGGAGAAAAGACGGCTCTCACTTGTCTCCGTTCTTGAGGGGGATCCGACTTTGTTGGCTGAGGCGGTTCACGGTCGAATCGTATTGGTAGGCGCGTCAGCCGAGGGGTTGCGAGACGTTCTTATAACACCACTGGGTGATGAACGTCCGGGCGTGCATGTCCACGCCGAAGTTATCGAGCAAGTTTTAACAAAGAAAACGCTCTATCGTTCCTGGGATTTAATGCGCCCCGTTGAGATTTTATCGGCGACTCTTATCTCTCTGCTGTTATTGATTTTTCTACCGCAGTTGTCCGCTGCAATCGGTTTTGGGGTTTGGTCTGTCCTGAGTATTTCGCTTTTGGGTGGATCTTATTTTGCATTCTCGGTCGGACATATGTTGATCGACCCGATTACGCCTGGACTCGTGTTGACGTCATCATTTGTTGGCGCTTTCGTCGTCATGTTTCAGCAAGAGCAGATTGCGCGTAAGTTCGTCCGAGGTGCATTCGGTAAGTTCTTGTCACCGTTGATTCTGGATAGACTGGAGAGTGACCCTTCGCTCTTGAAGCTTGAAGGTGAATCACGAGAAATAACCGCCTTCTTTTCAGATATTCGTGGGTTTACTACGATATCGGAGCAATTGACTCCGCAACAGGTCACAACCCTCCTCAATCAATACTTCACGCCCATGACGCGCATCGTCGTTGAGAATAAAGGCCTCGTTGATAAGTATATGGGAGACGGGCTGGCAGCGATGTGGAACGCGCCAATTGATGTGCCAGATCATCCAGCACTGGCATGCCGAGCGGCATTGAAGATGTTAGACACGCTGGACAGCCTTAACGCAGCCTGGCGAGCAAACGAATATTTGCCTGTCCCGGAAATAAAAATAGGTATAGGTCTTCATACAGAAGAAGCGAGTGTCGGCAATTTTGGATCTGACGATCATCTTGAATATTCAATGCTTGGCGATATGGTCAATTTGACGTCGCGGTTGGAATCTTTAACTAAACAATATCGTGTGCCGATAATCATATCGTCGGATGTATGGGCGAGGGCGCCGCAGTTCGCGGCTGTGCCGCTCGGATCGTTTATTGTGAAGGGGCGGACGGATCCGACTGTCATCTTCGCCCTTATCGGTGACGAAAAGCTCGCTGCGAGAGCAACATTTCAAGCGTTCCGAAAAATATTCGAAGCGGGCGTCACCGCTCTCGAGGGCGGCGACGGCGCTGGGGCGCTTGAGCATTTCGCGGCCTGCGCCAAAGGCGAAACTTTCGGTCTGGGCGCTACGCTCGACTATTTTAGCGCTCGCGCCGCTGAGTAGGTCCAACTGGCCTCCTAATATTCCGCCGCCATGCGTATAAACCATTGAAAACTAAGAAAAATTCTGTGCAGCATCATCTATCACGCTGCAAAATGGCGTTGCTTGGCCAAAACCTAGAGCAAAATCTGATCGTTCCGATTTGGATGGTTGCTCCGGAAGTCTTATCTGGCCGCATTTCCTACGCCCCCCGGCGGCCACAATGTCGGAAAATCCACTAACTGCATCGGCCTGTGACGCCGATCACAGCACGCCGCTGTGGGTCGCCATATCTTTGCATGGTCGGTGACGGAAACAGCCGGACACGGGTCGAAACGCGGAGGATAAAATGGGCATTCTGGAAATCTTTTTGATCAGCTTCATCGCCGCAAACGCAGCCCTCGGTCTCTCTAGCCTAGCCACGGTTACCGCTGAGTAGCCGGCTGATAAACCCGACAACTCACCGTCTTGGGGGAGGTGGCGCGCTCGTCGAGTAAGGCGGGCGCGCCGTTTGCTATTCGAGATAAGCGGCATGGGGCTGCCGGGTATCTTCGGCTCCGAGGCGGCCGTTTGCGATAAGAAAATGCGACAAACCGGGATTGTTACGCTAACCTGCCGAATATCGTTAGCATGATCGGTAAGAGGCGCGCCCATGGACCCCGTCATTGCTGGGCTTGGATGGGAGCTTCAGCGTCATCCGCTGTTTGCCGCACTCTCAAGCGCCGAATTAGGGCGACTACTTTCAGCAGCGCATTCGATCGCGGTTCCTTCCGGTAAGCAGATATTTGCTCAAGGTGACGAGAGCGACTGTCTCTACATTCTCTTATCGGGCCGTGTCAAAATTAGCGTCTTTTCTGAATCGGGAAAAGAAACCGTACTCGCCTTTATGGGCGAGAACGAAGTTCTGGGCGAGATGGGTGTCTTCGATGGTGGTGCGCGATCGGCGACTGCAATAACGTTGCAGGACACTCGGGCGCTGAGGTTGTCAAGAGCCGATGTCATCGCTTTCCTTGAACGCAACCCGGCAGTCTCTTTGCAAATCATCGCTACGCTTTGCAATCGTTTAAGGCAAACCAACGTTTTAACGGAAGAGATAGCGACGTTGCATGCTGGCCCCCGTGTCGCCCACGCGCTTTTGCGTCTGAGTGAAGTTTACGGCGCTGAAGATAAGAATGGCGGTGTGCGCATCGAGATAAAACTCTCACAGAGTAACCTTGGCGCCCATGCCGGATTAACCCGCGAAAACGTGAATCGGCAACTTAAAATGTTAGAAAATGAGGGACTGTTAAAAAATGAAGCGGGCATAATTACTCTGTTACAGCTAACCAAGTTAAAAGCTTTGAGTGAGTCATAAATTCCCTCACGCGGTGTTTAAAAGAATCCGTGCCAAAAAGTCTTGTGCTGAAGATTACAATTGAGAGGCTGGTTTTAATGCAAAAGATTCTGGCAGTAACTCCGCCACGCTAAAACGACGAACGTGCCCTGCACCATCTTTCAATATGATTTCTGTATTTTCGTCAGCGAACTCCGCGATCCGCTGACGGCAACCGCCGCAGGGCGTGCAGGTTTCGATCGCTTCGCCGCCGCCAATAATCGCGATTCGTCTTATCGTCTTGCCGCCCTCGGCGATCATCGCGCCGATCGCGCTGGCTTCGGCGCAGGCGCCGATCGGATAGGCGGCGTTTTCGACATTGCAACCGATATGGACGCGCCCGCTTTCATCCTCGATCGCGGCGCCGACCCGGAATTTTGAATAAGGCGCATAGGCGCGCTTGCGGACCATCGCCGCCTTTTCGAAAAGTTCGTCTTCGCTTGTGGCCATCTTAGCGCTCGACTTTCGTTGGCTGGCGGCGTTCGGCGGATTTCTTGAGCGCATCGAACATCGGGTGAAAGGCCGGGCGTTTTATATAGCGCCCCGCGCCGCGTTCGACGCGCAATTCACCATCGGCGTAAACGACCTTGCCCTGGCTGATGGTGTGCGAGGCGAGCCCGGCGACCTTCATGCCTTCGAAGATGTTGAAATCGACATTCTGGTGATGGGTTTTCGCCGAGATCGTCTTTGTCGCCGCCGGATCCCAGACGACGATGTCGGCGTCGGCGCCTTCGTCGATGCAGCCCTTGCGCGGATAGATATTGAAAATCTTCGCGGCGTTGGCGGACGTCGCCGCGACGAATTCTTCCGGAGTCAGGCGGCCGGTTCCGACCCCGTGCGTCCACAGAACCGCAAGGCGGTCTTCAACCCCGCCGGCGCCATTCGGTATCTGCGTAAAATCATCCCTACCCATTGCTTTTTGGTCGTAACAGAAACAGCAATGATCGGTGGCGGTAGTCTGCAGATTGCCGGACTGAAGCCCGCGCCACAGCGCTTCCTGATGCTCTTTGGGCCGGAAGGGCGGCGACATCACATGCGCGGCCGCGGCGCCCCAGTCGGGGTTTTGATAAACGCTGTCGTCAATCAGAAGATGGCCCGCCAGCACTTCGCCGAAGACGCGGCTTCCCGCGCTGCGCGCGCGCGTAATCTCCGCCAGCGCTTCTTTGGTGGAAACATGCACGAGATAGATCGGAACGCCGATCACTTCGGCGAAGCGGATCACTCTGTGCGCGGCTTCGGCTTCGACCTTTGGCGGGCGCGACATCGGATGGCCTTCCGGGCCGGTGATCCCGCGCGCCAGTATATCCTGCTGCAACTGATAGACGAGTTCGCCATTTTCCGCGTGAACGGTCACGATCGCGCCCAGCTCAAGCGCGCGCTTGAAACTGTGATAAATCGTTTCGTCACTCGCCATGATGGCGTTTTTATACGCCATGAAATGTTTGAAGCTGTTGACGCCTTCTTCCTCGACCAGTGTTTTCATATCGGCGTGCACGGACTCGTCCCACCAAGTGACGGCGACATGAAAGCTGTAATCGCTGACAGCCTTTTCCGCCCAGCCGCGCCATTCCCGATACGCTTCCATCAGCGGCTGCTGGGGATTGGGAATGACGAAATCGATGATCATCGTGGTGCCGCCGGCAAGCCCCGCGGCCGTGCCGGTGTAAAAGTCTTCCGACGCTACCGTGCCCATGAAGGGAAGCTGCATATGCGTGTGCGGATCAATGCCGCCGGGCATCACATATTGTCCGCCGGCGTCGACGATCTGCGCGGTTGACGGCGCCTCGAGATCGGGGCCGACGGCTTTGATCTTGCCGTCTTGGCAATAAACATCCGCCCGAAAACGCCGATCAGCGTTGACGACCGTGCCGCCGCGAATCAAAACCGACATGGCAAAAGCTCCTTTCCGCCTGGCTATCGGGCTGCAGGCGACCGGCCGCGCGTCATCAGAGTATAGACGGCGGCCGCGACAGCAAAGCCGACAAACCAGGCATATCCATAAATCGTATCAAAAATCGCCGGAGTAGAGGTGATGAACCCTGCCTCGTGCAAAAACCCCGGCAAATTGGGCGCGGCGCCAAGCGCAAAGGCCGTCAGGCCGGCGGCATTCCAGCCATTTTGCGCCGCATAGACGCCTTTATTCCTGAACAGGTCGTCGACCTCTAAATGCGTGCGCCGCAACAGGAAATAATCGGCGATCAATATGCCGGCGATCGGACCGAGCAGGGCGGAATACCCAACCAGCCAGGTGAAAATGTAAGAGCCGGCATCCTCCACCAG